>NZ_JBNKPP010000124.1:0-6871 GCF_050295395.1 Agarivorans sp. | reverse complement strand
TACCTACGGTGAGCACGATGCCCGCCATACCAGGTAAGGTTAAGGTTGCTCCAGGGATCATCGACATGACACCAATAATCACCCCAACGTTGGCAATAAGGGCCACGTTGGCCACCAAACCAAATTTGCGGTAATACAAAGGCATAAATACCAGCAAGGCCAGCAAGCCCACCACAATTGCCAAGAAACCTTGATCGATATTGTCTTGACCTAAGCTCGGCCCAACGGTGCGTTCTTCAACAATCTGAATCGGCGCAATCAAGGCACCGGCACGTAACAATAAGGCTAGGTTTTGTGCTTCTGAAGGAGAGTCAATACCGGTAATACGGAAGCTACGGCCCAAACGAGATTGAATAGTCGCAACGTTAATGACTTCTTCTTGACGCTCTAGCAGCGTTTTTCCATCAGCATCTTTTTTACCGGTAGGTTTGTATTCGATGAACAAAGTTGCCATCGACTGACCTACGTTATCTTTGGTAAAGGCAGCCATTTTGCTACCACCTTGGCTATCAAGGCTAATGTTAACTTGTGGACGGCTATATTCGTCGAAGCCAGACTGAGCACCCACAATATGGTCGCCGGTTAAAATCACCTGATTGCGCAATACCACTGGAGAACCATCAGCACGCTTAGCTAATTGAGAACCTGGCGGTACTCGCCCAGCGGCGGCCGCACGCATGTCGGCATCGGTATTCACCATGCGGAATTCTAAAGTTGCTGTCGCACCCAAAATTTCTTTGGCGCGGGCAGTATCTTGAACGCCTGGTAGCTGCACCACAATACGGTCAGCACCCTGGCGCTGAACCTGCGGCTCGGCTACACCCAACTCATTTACCCGGTTACGGATAATGGTAATGTTTTGCTGAAGTGCGTATTCGCGAGTTTCTTTTAGCTTTGCTTCAGTCATACGAGCACTAAGGCTAAACTGGTCGCCTTGGCTTTCGTTGGCAAACTGATATTCACTGTATTTACGATCGAGGAAGCTAATTGCCTTTTCCAAGGTAGCTTCATCACGAAAACGAACGACTACCGCATCACCCACACTTCTCACACCGGCATAACGCAATTTTTCTTCACGTAAGTCGCTGCGAAAATCTTGAATCATGCCTTCTTGGGCTTTGCTAATTGCAGCATCCATGTCCACTTCCATTAGGAAGTGCACACCACCACGTAAATCTAGACCCAGTTTTAGCGGACCAGCACCAATGGCATCAAGCCATCCCGGTGTTGCAGGCGCTAAGTTCAACGCGACAATGTAATCATCACCAAGCATGTCATGTAACAGGCTTTTTACTTTTAGTTGGTCGGCATCGTTACGCAAGCGAACTAATGCAAGCCCGTCTTCAAAAGCGACTGAGCGAAAGTCAATGGATTGTTCGGTGAGGTGTTGGCGAATCTTATCTAATTGGGCAAGCTCGACTTGAGCGCCCCGAGTGCCTGAGACTTGTACGGCAGGATCCTCTCCGTATAAGTTTGGCATGGCGTAAAGAAAACCGATGGCAATCAATATGATTACCATCGTATTCTTCCACCAAGGGTATTTATTTAACAAAATCTTATCCCTTGTGACCGAGTTGCTACTATAGAGACTTCAACGTGCCCTTTGGCAATACCGCTGAAACAAAGTCCTTTTTAAGAGTAACGGTAGTATCGTCACTTAGGCTTAATTGGAAATATTCGTTCTCTTCAGAAATCTTAATGATTTTACCCACTAAACCACCCGTGGTTAATACTTCATCACCTTTAGACAATGAAGCCATTAAGTTTTTATGTTCTTTAACACGCTTCGATTGTGGGCGGTAAATCATGAAGTAAAAGATAACGGCGAAAATCGCCATCATGAAAATCAGTTCCATACCACCGCCAGCAGGAGCTGCTGCGCCGCCTTCGGCATAAGCTGGAGAAATAAATAAGCTCATTGTTACCCTCATTAAAAAATTAAAAACTTAAGATAATTAGTACAACTACCTTACTAAATGGAGACTAAGCAAGCAAAAACAAGGTTCCGCTTGCTCAATCGTGCATTATTCCGCCAAAGGGGGCACTTCTCGCCCCATTTTTGCGTAAAACTCTGCGACAAAATCGTCTAACTTACCGGCTGCAATGGCCCCACGTAACCCTTCCATCAACTGTTGATAGTGACGAAGGTTATGAATGGTATTCAAACGAGCGCCAAGGATTTCATTACACTTGTCCAAATGATGCAAGTAGGAACGGGAATAATTTTGACAGGTATAACAATCACATTCTTTATCTAGGGTGCTGGTATCATCGCGATGGCGAGCATTGCGGATCTTTACCACCCCTTCACTGGTGAACAAATGACCATTGCGGGCATTACGAGTTGGCATCACGCAATCAAACATGTCAACGCCACGTCGAACCCCTTCCACCAAATCTTCAGGTTTACCCACGCCCATTAAGTAACGAGGTTTATCTTCAGGCACACGATGCGCAACGTGGTCTAAAATGCGATGCATGTCTTCTTTAGGCTCACCTACGGCTAAACCACCAATCGCATACCCATCAAAACCAATGTTGGTTAAACCTTCTAAAGACACATCACGCAAGTGCTCGTAAACGCCACCCTGAATAATTCCAAACAAGGCATTTTTATTTTCTAACTCATCATGACGTTGGCGTGAACGGGCCGCCCAGCGCAAAGACATCTGCATGGACTTTTCGGCTTCCTCTTCAGTCGCCGGATAGGGCGTACATTCATCAAAAATCATCACAATGTCAGAGCCCAAGTCGTTTTGGATTTCCATCGACTTTTCAGGGGTCAAGAAGATCTTATCGCCATTCACTGGGTTACGGAAGTGCACGCCCTCTTCGGTGATATTACGAATATCACCTAAGCTGAACACCTGAAAACCGCCCGAATCGGTTAAAATAGGGCCTTGCCAGTTCATAAAGTCATGTAAATCGCCGTGAGCACGCATCACTTCTTGGCCAGGACGCAGCCAAAGGTGGAAGGTATTACCCAGTAATATTTCGGCCCCAGTCGCACTCACTTCTTCTGGCGTCATGCCCTTAACCGTACCGTAAGTACCCACTGGCATAAAGGCTGGAGTTTCTACCGTGCCGCGCTCAAATACTAAACGGCCGCGACGGGCCTTGCCGTCTTTAGCCAATAATTCATATTTCATTTGTCACCTCAGATCGGAAAAACAGTCCGATTTAAATTGAGTAATACAAGTGGCTGGCCAGAGCCCACCACCCACTAAGATTTAACCGTTTTTACGGGTTAAAAACATCGCATCACCGTAACTAAAAAAGCGATAACGCTGTTCAATAGCCTGTTGATAAGCCCGACTAATGTTGTCTTTTCCAGCAAACGCCGAAACCAGCATAATCAGGGTTGACTCGGGTAGGTGAAAATTAGTCACCATCGCGTCCACCACCTCAAACTGATAGCCAGGGTAAATAAAGATGTCGGTTTCTGCCGCATAAGCCTGTAGCTCGCAGCCTTTAGCTTTGGCATCTTTGGCCGCACTCTCCAAAGAGCGTACCGAGGTAGTACCAATGGCAATCACTCGCCCACCCGCCGCTTTGGCTTTGGCGATTTTGGCCACTACCTGTTCGCTCACTTCAGCATATTCAGAATGCATTACATGTTGGTCAACCGACTCCACCTTCACCGGCTGAAAAGTGCCCGCGCCCACATGAAGTGTCACAAAGGCGGTATCGGCACCTTTGTCTTTAATTTGTTGCATTAACTCTTGGTCAAAATGCAAGCCGGCTGTGGGGGCAGCTACCGCACCGGGCTTTTCGTTATATACGGTTTGGTAGCGCTCTTTATCGGCATCTTCATCGGGGCGGTCGATATAGGGCGGCAGTGGCATGTGACCATAGCTCTCAAGCAGCTCTAAAACACTGCGAGAATCATCGAAGCGCAGCTCAAATAGAGCATCATGGCGCGCTAGCATGGTGGCATCAAAAGCATCCGCTAAACGCAAACCAGTGCCAGGCTTGGGTGACTTAGAACAACGCACATGCGCTAACACACGGTGTTCATCTAATACCCGCTCCACCAGCACCTCTAACTTACCGCCGCTGAGCTTTTGACCATATAGCCGCGCGGGGATCACTCGAGTATTGTTAAATACCAATAGATCATTGGGCTGAATATACTCCAGCAAGTCAGGAAACTGCTGATGCTTAAGCTCACCGCTATTGCCATCAAGGCATAACAAGCGACTATCACGACGTTGCTGTTTGGGGTAACGAGCAATCAGCTCATCAGGAAGAACAAAAGAAAAATCGGCAACTCGCATTGGGTGAAAACTCTGTGAGGTAGTGAATAATTAACAAGGCCGCAATTTTAGTGATTGCGGCCTGTAATAGCAAGGATTAGCGAGCCTAAGCTAGGTGGCGGATACGGCGAATCAAAGCAAGCGGAAAGGCCAATAGCAATAGCCAAAAACCGCCACCACCACTACCACTAGCAGGAGGCAAAGCTTCAACACATTGCAAGCTGCTATCTCCGGCTAGGCTGGCGGTATCGCTGATCCAGATACACATCGAGCCAATATCCGAATACACCCCTGGACTGCCCTGACAGGATAAATTGCCCCAACTCACTAAGCCCAATAAGCGGTAACGTTCACCTTCAGAGATAAACACCGGCCCGCCACTATCACCACTGCAAGCATCTACGTCAGTACCAAAGGCACAAAACATCTGTTGGCTAAGCTTGTCACTTGGCCAAACATTGGCGCAAAGCTCTGGCTGATAAAGGCTTAAATTACCCTGCTGCAATACTGACGGATATTCGGGGTTTAATGGGTCGTTATTGGTGCGGCCAAACCCTATCAAGCGCATAAAGCCCCCATAATTTACCGCGCTACTAACACTGTTGGCATTAAGTAGCGGTGCTTCAATCTGTTGTGGCGTGGCCAAGCGTAATAGACTGATATCGTAGTCATATTCAATACCGGTCTGTCCCGGATCAACATAATTGGGATGCTGATAGATCTCGCTAACCGCTATCGCCCGCGAGTCATCAGAGCCCACCATGGAATACACGCCCAATATCACGCTGACTTGGGCTACCGGCAAATGTTTGCTCTCGCTTGTTTCATCGTAAGTACAGTGGGCCGCAGTCAACACCCACGATGAACCAATCAACACGCCACCACAGCGATACTCACCCACAAACACCTGCGCCATCCACGGGTAATTTTGTGATGCGTCTTGCCCGCCCACCACATAAGGAACCGCCTGTTGTTCGGCCTGAGCCATGAGGCTTAAACCGCCCAAACAAAAACACAAAATACGCAACAGCATAGGGTTTTCCTTCACTCATTCTCTGTAAGGTTTTCGCGAATGTTCACTTCTTCAGGTTCCCCTAAAAAATGCGGTTTCGCTTTTAATATATGTATATCAATTAAGGCTTTGGCCCGAGCCAGCACCTCGCGCAAACGGACTCGCCAATGAAACTCACTCGGCGCATCATCCACCACATAACCATAAGCTTTAATACCATAGTGATTGGCGATGTATAAGGCTCGCTCAACATGAAATTGCTGAGACACAATAATCATCGCTTGTTGGCCAAACACCTGTTTGGCTCGAACCACCGAATCAAAGGTACGAAAGCCTGCGTAGTCTAAAGAAATATGCTCTCGCGGCACATCCAAGCGCAATACATCGTTTAGCATAGTGATAGGTTCATTATAGTAGCGGGTGGCATTATCTCCGCTTAAAATCAGCGCTCTCACTTTGTTGGTATGATAAAGCTGGGCTGCGGCTTCTACTCTGAAAGTGTAATAGGTATTTAAACGCTTACCTACATACTTACTGGTGCCCAATACCAAAGCGATCGGCTGAGCTGGGAGCTGATCCATATGGCGAAACCATTGCCCTGCTACCTGACTGGAAATATATCGGTCAATAGCCACTAAAGCTAACAGCACTAACAGGCTAATCAGCACAATAATGCTAAAGAATTTCTTCAATGCTGTTCCCCGTCCTTTGCTGCAATGGTTCCATGCTAGCATAGCCAAATACAGCAACCCAATAAGCAAACGCCATTCTGTTAAAAAGTTTACTCAACAAGGTCTTAGCTAAATATCTAGTAGCGTAAAAAAAAGTAAATGTCATTTACAAGTCATCTACAGGTGCTAACTTTTCCCTTACTTATAGCAAGGACATATCCACGATGAATATTGTAAATAACAATCAACAATTCGGTTTAGTCAGTAAACTAATACATTGGCTTATGGCCGCCCTATTTATCGCCATCATCGCGATTGCTTTATATATGGATGAGCTGCCACGAGGCGCAGAAAAATTTGAATGGGTAAGCTTACACAAAGCCTTCGGTGTATGTGCCTTAGCCGCCATTTTACTGCGTATAGCCTGGCATAGAGTAACTAAAGTTCCGACGCCTTTAGCTGACGGCTGGCAACTCAAATTGGCTCATTTAGGCCATGTTGCTTTGTACCTATTAATGCTGCTCATGCCCATATCTGGTTTAATGATGTCATTAGCTGGCGGCCACGATGTATCGGTATTTAACTGGTTTACTCTGTCCGCCTTAAGTGAAAAAAATGAAACCTTAAGCGGTATCGCGTCTTTCGTTCACCACAATGCCGCCAACTTACTCTACCTAGTCTTAGCCCTACACGTGGGGGCAGCGCTTCATCATCACTTCATCTTAAAAGATGAAACGCTCAAGCGTATCACCTCTGCCTAGTATCACGTTAAGGCCACGCGTTTGCTGGCCTTTTTATAATAAACTCGCCAGCCGCTCCAAGTGGGTAACTCCCAACGCTTGGGTCCGGCTTTTCGGCCACCAGAATGATAGTGAGCAATTACCTGCTTAGTACGACTTAAATACTCTATATCGAGTTTCAAATCGGCTAAT
>NZ_JBNKPP010000123.1:0-8774 GCF_050295395.1 Agarivorans sp. | reverse complement strand
GTTTCACTTAGAATGGTGAAGCTTTATCCATCCATCTCGTAGCGCAAATAGACCTTGGGATTTCAAGTAAGCATTCGATAATGCTTGTTGGATACCTGGTGTTTTTGAGCTCCTCCAAACAAGCACTTCAAATCGGATTCAAAATCATGTCGCATTTTTTGCAAAGCCCCGCAAAAAAGTCGCCATCAATTTCTCACTGTTTAAGTGGGCGATATAGACCAGCTTGCCGCTTACAGTAGTCGCTTATTCGAACGTTGTTGTATAATTGACATCGATTGATGTTAATTATACAACCTTGCTATTTATTGGGTTTTAGCGCCGACCTTTACCCCCAGTTTTTTACCCAGTCGAAACAGATTACCCCTATCCATTTGTAAAAACTGAGCCGCCTTCGCCCATACTCCGCCGTTCACTGCCAGCGCATGTTCAATTAATTGCTTTTGGTAGGCTAGCTGTGCGTCGCGCATCGATATTGATTGGCTGGGCAGGGCAGCGGGCAAGCCAAATGCTAGCTCTTGGGTTTTGTCATCTAGCTTTAACTCACTCATGAAGTGCTTAACCTCAATCACTTTTGATTGGGCGCGCATGGCATGCAAGCCCGCGCGCATTAAGCTATGTTCGAGTTCTCTTACGTTACCATGCCAAGGCTGAGCTTCTAAGAGCTGCAAAGCCTTAGGGTGAATGTGCAGAGTGCTAAGGTGAAACTGGCGGCGAATGTTGTCGAGTATGTAGCCCACCAATACCGGAATATCTCCTTCACGCTCACGCAGTGGCGGCACATGAATGGGAAACACTTTAAGCCGGTGGAATAGATCCGAACGAAAGCGTCCTTCGGTAACTTCTTGCTCTAAATCGCGGTTGGTGGCGGCAATTAAGCGTACATCCACCTGCAAGTTTTTGTCAGCACCTACGCGCTGAACTTCGCCCTGTTGTAATACGCGTAATAATTTGGCTTGTAAGGACAGGGGCAGCTCGCCAATTTCGTCTAAGAAAATGGTGCCGCCATCGGCTAATTCAAATTTACCTGCTCGCTGGTTATTGGCGCCAGTAAAGGCTCCTTTCACATGGCCAAATAACTCACTTTCTGCCAATGATTCTGGCAGCGCCGCACAGTTAACGTACACCATGGGTTGCTGGTTGCGTAAACTCTGCGCGTGAATTTGATGAGCCACCACTTCTTTGCCTGTGCCGGTTTCGCCGCTAATTAATACGGCATAGTTGGATTGAGCCACCGTGTGAATATTGGTTTTTAGCTGTTTTAGCTGAGGGCTAATGCCGATGAGCTTACCGCCTTTATTGCGGGCTTCGTCGATCAATAATTGGTTTACCGAACGTTGTTGCTGGTTGGCGCGGTTTAAGGCTTCAAACAGACTAATATTACGAATACTGGCGGCGGCTAAGGCAGCAAATGTGCTGATGGTATGATCACTAACATGGTCAAAGGCGGCCGGTTGGCGGGCATCGAAAGTAATGGCACCTACTAGGCTGTCGCCCACGTATAAACTACAGCCCATGCAAGAATGCACGGAAATTTCATGGTGAGGATCGTCACTAAATAAACCGTCGAAAGGGTCCGGTAGCGGAGAGTCGTCGGCAAAACGCACCGGTTGGCGGCTGGCTAAAATCATCGCCAATCTTGGGTGAAGCTCGGGCAAAAAGCGCCTACCTAGCACCTCGCTGGAAAGGCCTTTGCTCGCTACTGGCACCAGCTGTTGTTGTTGATCAAGAGTAAACAGCGCGCTGGCATCACAAGCAAGTACACGCTGTAGCGAGTCTATTAGTTTTTGATAATGTTGAGTTGATGGCACGCCGCTATTTAGCTCTAGTGCAATTTCAAGCAGCATTTGTTCGGTGGTTGGGGCGGCGGGAACTGGGCTCATGACATCTCGGCAGGTGCTAGGTTTAGTTGAATGATGTATTTATTACAACAATGCGTCAAGGCTTAAAAATAAAACCCAATACAATCAATATTTTATTAATTGGAACGGTTTGTGCAATGTTAGTGGTTTTGTGCGATAGCTTTATCGTACTGGTTTACCCGGTTTAGGTAGTGACAAACAATGTTGAAGATCACGGATAAAAGTGCCGAAGATAACACTCCCCCCTTATTACGTTTAGCCTTTAGGCCCTTCTTTTTGTTGGGTAGTATTTATGCCGTGCTGGCAATACTGATTTGGTTGTATGCCTTTCAACATGGCCAACCAAGCCAGTTGCAAGTGCCAGCATTATGGTGGCATGTTCATGAAATGTTATTTGGTTTCGCCATGGCCATAGTGGTGGGCTTTTTACTCACGGCGGTACAAAACTGGACTGGTATAGCCGGTACTCGAGGCCTTTATTTAGCGGCTTTGGTTTTGCTGTGGTTATTGCCTAGAGTGTTATTTTGGACTAATACACCGCTGTGGTTAATCAGTTCTATAGAGGCCTTGTTTCTGCTTGCGGCAGCCTATGCCTTAAGTCACAGAGTGCTGCGGACCAAACGTTATAAGAACCTTATTTTTGGCGGGTTTTTGCTATTAGCGACGGTGGCTAACTTTGCTAGCTATGCCACCATTAAAGGCATGCCTCCTTTTCCTTCCATTGCTGTGTGGCAGGCTATGCTGTGGTGGTTTGTGATGTTGATTTCCATCATGGGAGGGCGGGTGATTCCTTTTTTCAGTGCGCGTCGCTTAAACCATCCCAAGGCCGAGCCTTTATTGTGGCTTGATGGTATTGCTAATACCACGTTACTGCTGTTGTTTATTTTAAGTTTTTTCCCCTTAACCGATCACTTACTTAGCACATCTATCGTATTGTTGGCCGCGCTTAGCCAGTTAGTTCGTTGGTTGCGTTGGCGGCCGTGGTTAAGCCTTAAGGAGCCTTTGTTATGGTCGTTACAACTCGCTTATGGCTGTATTCCACTCGCCTTATTGATTAAAGGCCTAGCAATGTTAGGGCTAACGGGCAATGCCGTGTGGGTTTCGCATCAAATGATTCACATTTTGGCAATTGGCGTTATTGCTGGGCTGATCCTCGCCATGATAGTGCGAGTGAGCTTGGGGCATACCGGGCGTGAAGTGTATGCTGGCCCTAGCATGTGGTCAGCCTTTGCTGCGATTATGTTGGCGGCTTTATTAAGAGGCGCTGCTGTAGCTTTGTGGCCACAACATTTGTTGTTATTGGTGAATCTGTCGGGGGCCTTATGGGTGGCGGCATTTGGTCTATTTGTGATTAAATTTAGCCCCTTGCTATTAAGCCCGCGCGCCGATGGTCATCCTGGGTAATTTGTTTAGCGCTTAAGCCACGCCGCTTGTATCGAGATTTGCGAAATAAGCGGCGCGTTTATTAGTCCCAATCTTTCGCTCGTATTTCTTTAATGTAATCTACCACCGCCTCACTAATCACTTTTTTAATCCCTAAGGCAGCCTTTGTATGCGGGCTCCACAAAGAGACCGGAAAACGCACGTGATCTCTGATTTCATCACTTTGTAATTCGCATAAGTCTAATACTTGTTTAAGCTCATGAACGGTAATTCGGGGCAGCAAGGCGTAACCCATTCCCTGTTGCACCAGATTGATTAATAAAGCAATGTCGTCTACTTCTTCGATGTCGGGAGAGAGGCTAATTTTTTTCCCTAGGCCATCTTCTAAGTGCGATTTGAGAATCAGCTGGCGGTGAGTTTTTAAGCCCCCATAAACTTGCTGTTTACGTAGTTGAGTCAGCGGATGGTTAGTGGCTGCGTATAAACCAAAGCTCACATAGGCTAAAAACGTTGAGTTAAAGCTGTTTCTGGCGGTGCGTTCGTCAACATTGACTAAGCCGAAGTGGATCTCATCATCATCTATACCTTGCTTGATTTGATGCTGGTTACGAATGATAAAGTTCACTTTTAAGCTGGGGAAATGCTTCTCTAAGGCCAACCTTATTCTTACGATGACGTCGTTGGGCATGAAACTGCAATAGGCAAAGGTTATCGACTCTAATTCGCCGTAAGATAAACTTAAGGCCATTTTATCGAAGGCTTGGGCCTGCGCGGTAGTGAGTTTAGCGTAATGGTATAGCAGCTGGGCGTCTTTACTGGGAATGGTCCGTCGGCCAACCCGTTCAAACAAATCTACCGCTAATACATCTTCAAGATTAGTGATGACCTGGCCTACCGTGGTGCGATGTTTTCCGAGTTTCACAGCGGCTTCACTAAAGGAGCCATTTTCATACACAGCAACGAAAGTATGCAGCTGTTCCAAACTAAAATTCATGAGGGTTTGATCCGTCAAGTACGAGTGTGACTAGTGCAAGACTAGCATTAAGATGGCCGCTATTCCATCCAACTTATTAGTCATTTACGGTGAAAAATGAAATCAGCCAGTGAGGTTAGGCAAGCTGTTTTGAGTAGCAATGCGGCGATGTTGTCGTCAAGTCTGCGCTCAAATGCTCGCAACAATAGCGGCAATTCTGCGCTTAACCATAACGCATTCTCGCCAGGGGCCAAGGCTACATTGCCGGTAGCCTTCGCTAAACACGGTTTTAGTGCGGAATTCTCTGAGCAGGCCCATCACTGGTTTAGCCCCGAGCACTTTCGCTTAGGCGGCGACCATGCTTTGTATTATCACTTACGTTTACACGAATTTTTGCCAACCGCCTTGTGTAGCTCGGTGCAGCCTCATCGTCCGTTGGATATAGAGATTCAGCATCACTTAGGTCAGTTACTGCTGGCTGATGAGCCAGCTGGGCTTAGCTTGGAAAATTACATCATTCGTCCAGAGCAGCGTGTGCAGGGCTTGATGATGGTGCATCAGGGCAAAGTGGTTTACCAAGCTTATCCTGGTATGCAAGAGCATGACTTGCACGTGTGGTTTTCTATGTCACAAACCTTAGTGACTGTGGTAATTGGCCAACTGATCCTTGAAGGAAAGATAGAGCTAGACGCCACGATCAGTTATTACCTACCTAGACTGATGGGCAGCAATTGGGATCGGGTATCGCTGCGTCACGCGCTGAACATGAGTACCGGTTTAGACGTTGAAGACGGTTGTTATGCACACCAAGACTTGAGTGATTACGTGACTCAGTTCCATCGCAGCAAGTTTGCCCAAGCTAGCAGTAAGGCGATGTGTCTGTCTCAGTTTATCGAATTGATCGCCGAGGCCGAACCCTTACCAAATGAAAACGTTGGCCAAATTCATCGTTCTAGCTCCATTGTTAGCTGTTTATTAATGCATATTGCGGAAAAACTAGAACAGAAAACATGGGTAGATATTTTTTCCCAGCGAGTATGGGGCAAGTTGAACGCTGCGCGTTCCATGTATTTTGCGCTGCGACCTGAAAGCAATTTGGTAGCACAAGATTTAGCCCTTAGTACTTTAGAAGATGCGGCTAAGTTTGCCTTGCAGTTCACCCCAAGTTGGCAGGTTGCAGCGGCAGAGCAAATAGTTAACAGCGACTTATTGGCGCTGATCTACAACCAAGCGAACGCTAAGCAGGCTTTTGCTTTAGGGCGTCCGGCTCAGTTTGCTAAACACATTTTTAACCAGCAGCCCATCACCAACGCCTTTCAATTTGATGGGATTTTTGAAGATGGTGCCATGTATAAGCTCGGTCTAATGGGGCAGGGCATGTATATCGACCCAGCGCGAGATTTTGTGGGGGTGTATTTTTCGTCACGTGAAGAGGGGGCTTTGCTGCAGCAAGACAAAATGTTGGGGTATTTTCGCGAAGCGGCCAAACAGTTGGTTGTAAGTAAATTAGATACTAGCCCACTTGTTTAAGCAGAGAGACTAATCATGTCGAGTTTTATTCCTAAAGAGTTGGCCTTGGGGGAAGTTTATTTGCCCCCTTTGTTGATGGTGGTTTGCCTTGGTTACTTATTGGCTCGCTTTAGCATGCTGACTTTAGCCCGCCTCAACCTGCAGCGTTACATTGTATTGCCAGCCTTAGTTGAGCTGTGTTTCACCACCATATTTAGCGTATTGCTAAGTTTTTTTGTTATACCCAGTTAATTGTAGGTTACTGAAATGAAAGCCAAATTAGTTACTTTATTGATCGTTGCGGCAACCTTGGTTTTAGTAGCCGTTAAGTTTCAACATTATATTGAAAACCCTTGGACACGCGACGGTTACGTGCGGGCGCATATTGTGGAGGTGACTTCACGAGTGACCGGTCCTTTGGTAGCGCTGCATGTCACCGACAATACGCGAGTGAAACAAGGTGACTTGTTATTTGAAATTGACCCTCGGGTGTATCAAGTAGCGCTGGATAAAGCCAAGGCTAACTTTGCTCAAGCACAAGCCGCTTTAGAGCGCAGCCAAAACGAGCAACATCGAGGCCGTGCTTTAGAGCAAAGAACGCCGGGGAGTTTATCTACCCTAAGCTTAAATAACCTCGACAATGCCGTAGAGTCGGCTACTGCTAATGTTAAAGCCGCCCAAGCTGCGGTAAATGACGCCGAGCTTAATCTTGGTTTTACTAAAGTGTACGCCAGTACCGATGGTTACATTACTAATCTGCATTTGGCCTTAGGCGCCCAAGTGGTGGCTAACCAGCCGATTGTAGCGCTGATTGATGAAAATAGTTTTTGGATTGAGGGCTTTTTTAAAGAGACCGACATCGAGCAAATCGCCATGGGCGATGACGCGCAAATTACCCTAATGAGCTACCCTCACAGCCCATTTAGTGGCGTAGTGGAAAGCATTGGTTATGGTATTGCCCAGCAAGACGGTAGTACCGGCAGTTATATGTTACCTAACGTAAACCCTACCTTTCAGTGGGTTCGCTTGGCGCAACGTTTACCGGTAAAAATTAAAGTCAGTCAATTGCCTGATGATGTTCAATTACGCGTTGGCACTTCTGCTTCCATTATCATTAAAGGCGTTTAGCGCTGCTGAGTAAAAATGCAATGAGTACAGCAAATAAACAAGCCATTAAAGTCGCATTGTCCTTAACCTTGGCGATTGTTAGTGCGCTGGCCTTGGGTTGGGACAAGGTGTACTGGTCAGCCCTTACGGTAATCATAATGGCCAATAACGAAACCTATGGTCACTCTATTCGTAAAGGGCGTCATCGGGTGCTGGGGACAATTTTCGGCATTATTCTGGCCTTTGTTGCCTTGCAGTTGTTCTCGCAGGCGCATATTGCTTTTATTGCTTGTTATTTGTTGTTTGCCGCCACTATGTGTTATTTGGCCGACGACCAATATAACGGTTATCTGTTCCGCACCATCTTTACCGTGACTTCGATTATTTGTTTTTCTAGCGGCTTTAATGGTGATCTTTCGTTTAACTATGCCATCTTACGGATTCAGGAAACCCTATTAGGTGTTTTCTGTTTTTCTGCGGTATTTACGTTTATTTGGCCGGTGCGTACCGAGCAGGTGTTTTTTAACGGTTTAGCTAAGTTGTTGGCAGAGGCTAAGCAACAAGCTAAGTTGTTAGAGCAGCATTTAACTAAGTCATCTGATTTAGCTGGTGAGCCAGCAGAAGCGATACAAGAGCTAGATTTAGCCGCGTTAGCTAGCTTGAAAGAGTTGTTGTCTTTACCCCTGAGTGATAGCTATTTGTTACGTTATCAACAGGCACACTGGCAGCACTTTATCGAGCGCTTAGAGCTTAGCTTATTACAGCTTAATCAAGCCATCACTATGGCCAATCGTGGACAAATTCCCAGTCAAGAAGTGCCCGTTTTAGTGGTTGTTTTACAACGGTTTATTGGCCGTTTAGAGCGTCTATTATTGGCTGTTGACAAGCTAGATGTGAGTGTATTGGATAAGGTGGAAGATGCCTTAAGCTTAACTGATCAAGCAAGCAGTGATTTTGCTCAGCAATTGCTAGCGGCTGATAGCTATGCGGCAGAAGCATTGCAAAGAATACGCGGAGCTTATCGGCGACGCTGGCGTCACAATGGTGATATAGGCGAAAAAACTCAGCCTTGGTTAAAACGCTTGGCAAATGATGTTGAGCGAAGAATGCTGTTAGTATATAAAGTGGTGTTTTCGATCGGTGTTGGCTTTGCTTTGTGGATCTTCATTCCCTTGCCTGGCTCATTTATATTTCCCATGCTGTCGGCGTCATTTTCGTTTAATTTAGGGATTTATCCCAGTGAGGCGCTTAAACCGATCTTTTGGGGATTTATCATATCGGCCACTTTGGTGCTAACACAGTTTGTCCTGTTATTGCCCACCCTGAGTGAAATATGGCAGTTGGCCGCTTTTTACTTCATTAATACCTTGGTGATTTGGCGTGGTTGCTCCGCGCCTAAGCTTAAGGCCTATCAGATGATTGGCACTCAGATGTTGCTATCGCTGACTATGGGGGCAATGAGTGCTACGCCACACTATGATATGAACTCGCCATTTACCATGGTGTTATTAATACTGATTAGTTTAATGACGCTTCGTTTCTCGGTGATGTTTATCGAGCAATTGTTGCCGCTAAAGAGCCAGCAGGCTTAGGGCGGCAGCCTGAGTTAACACAGGTGCTTTGCCAAGTTATTGGTTACACTAGCAATATTATTCAGCCACTTAAGATAGCGCATGGAAGTTGAAGATATTTATCGCCGGGATTTAAATCTATTAGTGGCGTTGCGAATTTTGGTTGAGGAGCGCAGTGTCAGCCGGGCAGCAGATCGTTTAAATCTAAGTCAGTCTGCAATGAGTCGAGTTTTGGGTCGATTACGTGACTTGTTATCGGATCCTCTATTTACACGTCAAGGGCAGTATCTAATTCCGACTGAAAAAGCTTTATCAGTAAATAGGGCTTTAGGTGAACCTCTTGAGTCTCTTCGACAACTCTTGTCTCCAATC
>NZ_JBNKPP010000122.1:0-27686 GCF_050295395.1 Agarivorans sp. | reverse complement strand
GTTAAATTACTTAGGATTTTTTAACTTTGGTCTAGGTTAACTAGCACAGAAAGGCGTTGTTGTTGGTTTTGTTTTTATAATGGGTGTCCATTATATTTCACCACCGGCTTAAGCCGATGCCGTTGCTCGCTCAATAGCGCTTAATTTCCCTCATTCGCTTTTAACCTAGTCATCAGCCATGCAGAGACTTTGGCTCGCCTAGTTTATGGTTAGGGCTAAGCTACTCCCCGCTACCAACTCACATCGTTAAATTACTTAGGATTTTTTCACTTTGGTCTAGGTTAACTAGCACAGAAAGGCGTTGTTGTTGGTTTTGTTTTTATAATGGGTGTCCATTATATTTCAATTATATTTCATTATATTTTTATAGTAACTGAATTATTTGAGACATATATGGACGCCCCGTGTTTTGCAACTCCTGATTGAAGATCGGTTCGCTGACATGTATCCGGCGTCTTTAAGTAGGGCGATTCATGACACCATGCTATGAGTGGTGAAAGGCAAGCTGTATCGGGTTTAGATCGACGCTATGTTGCTACGGGGAAGCAACATAGCGTCTTGGGAAAAGCTATTTAGCGGGGTGATTTTCTATCCAGTGACGGGCAATTTGCTCGCGGGTGGCTACCCATACACCTTCATGAGATTGCACATAGTCGAGGAACTTCTTCAGCGCCATGAAGCGGCTGGGTTTACCAATGATGCGGCAGTGGAGGCCAATCGACATCATCTTCGGCTTGCTCTCACCTTCTTGATATAGGCAATCAAAGTTTTCTTTTAAGTACTGGAAGAACTCTTCGCCGTGGCTAAAGCCGTAGGGCGAGGCAAAGCGCATGTCATTGGTGTCTAGAGTATAAGGGATCACCAAATGTGGGCGGGTTTCGCCCTGTGCTCCGGCTTTTGGCACTTGCGTCCAGAAAGGAAGATCGTCACCGTAGTAGTCGGAGTCATATAACAGGCCATCTTGCTCGGCCACTAAACTACGGGTATTAGGTGAGTCGCGTCCGGTATACCAACCTATGGGGCGTTTGCCGGTGAGCTCTTGAATAATATCCAAAGCCTGTTGCATGTGCTGGCGCTCTTGCTCAATAGGCATGTCTTGATAGTGGATCCACTTCAAGCCGTGACAGGCAATTTCATGGCCGTCTTCAATTAGCGCTTTGGTTACTTCGGGGTTGCGTTGTAGCGCGGTAGCCACACCAAAAATAGTTAATGGTAATCGGCGTTGTTTAAATTCGTTTAATACCCGCCATACGCCGGCGCGTGAGCCATATTCATAGAGTGATTCCATGCTGAGGTGGCGGGTTGGGTAAGGCTCGGCTCCTGCGATTTCGGAGAGAAAGGTTTCGGCATGTGGGTCGCCGTGCAGCACACAGTTTTCGCCGCCTTCTTCGTAGTTTAATACAAATTGTACGGCGATTTTTGCCTTGTTCGGCCAGTTGGCATCGGGCACATTATCGCGGCCGTAGCCGATGTAATCACGTGGGTTATTAAGTTCCATTTTATTGTTCCTTGCTTATTACTAGCGGCTCCAGTGTTGGTAACGGCCAATAAATTGTTTTTGAATAGGCGCGGCGTATTGCCCCCCCTTAGAAGTAGAGAGTTTTAGCTGGTGTAAGCTCTCGGCGAGTTTCACCGCGGCACTTACGCCATCAATCACTGGCACATTAAGGCATGAGCTTAACTCTTGGGCCAGCTCAGACATGCCGGCGCAGCCCAATACAATAGAGTCGGCACCGTCTTGTTGAATGGCGGCCAAACACTCATTTTTTAGTTGCTCAAAGGTGTCTTGCTGTAGTTCTTCTAGGTCTAACACTGGAATGTCGGCGGCTCTGGCGCCTGAGCATAGGTGCTGGTAGCCATAGCGCTGCAACAAGTGCTCGGCAGCCGGCAGCGTGCGTGCCAAGGTGGTAACAATGCCAAAACGGTGAGACACAATACTGGCCAACTTAAAGGCGGCTTCGGCTACGCCTATCACTGGGGCGCTAGCTATTTCGCGAGCGGCATCCAGCGCGGGGTCACCAAAGCAGGCAATAATGTGGGCATCTACCCCTTGTTCCCGTCCCTTGGCGATTTCGTCAAGTAGTGCGGCGGCAGCGATGGTTTCATCTAGGGCGCACTCGATGCTGCGCGGGCCATGCTGGGGTGAACAGGCGATAATTTGGGTATCACTTAAACTCACGGCCTCGGCAGAGCGGCCAATGGCCTCGGTCATACCCTGGCAGGTGTTAGGGTTAATTATTTGAATTTTCATGGGTTAATCCGCGTCTGCAAATAGGCTGTTGAAGTTCACCGGACTGTCTTGTTTACCGTTCAGCGAAATTGAAGATTTAATATGACTGAGGTGATGGCGCATCCAGTCTTGAGCCTCGCTGACTTTGAGTTGGTCAAATAAGTCGATCAGCTCGGCATGGTCGCCACAGTTGCAACTCACACTGTCTTTGGTGCCGTAAGCGGCAATCACTAACGAAGAGCGAAAACACAGCTGTTCAATAAAGTCGGCTAATACTTGGTTATTACCCATTTGTGCCAACTTAATGTGGAAGTCGGCGGTGAGTTGAATCGACTTCGCCAGTTGTTCGTCTTGCTCGGCTTGTTTTTCTTGTTGCACCATGGCCCTAAATTGTTGGGCGGCTTTTAGGTTCCAGTTGTCGGCGATATCTGGAATCAACATCGGCTCTAGCATGATTCGGCTGTCTAGTACTTCTTCTGCTTCTTGGCGACTGGGATGATTCACTTGGGCACCTTTATTCGGCTGAATCACCACGAAGCGTTCTATTGCTAAACGTTGTAGTACTTTGCGAATGCCAGTGCGACTTACGCCAAAAGCCTCAGACAATTTATCTTCAGGAAGTCGGGAGCCCGGCGGCAACTGGTGCTCAACAATGGCTTTTAGCATCTTCTGATATATTTTTTCGTCGTTGGACATAATTGCTCTCATTTTTGTATACAACCTATCCCTGCAATTTGTATACCTATAACCCTATATTTTTAGCCCTTGGATAACAAGAGCTTGCGCATGTTCCTGCCAGTATAGCCTGCTGTTATGCACTTTGTTGGCGCGAAAAATGATCACATTGGTGCGCTATTGCTGCATTGATAAAGCCTACTTGTCGATAGGCCCTTGGCAAATAAGGCTTTTTATATTTGGCACAATACTTGTTTTGATTGTATACAATTTTATGAAAAAGGAACTGAGCCATGAAAAAGGAATTACCAATTAGTCCGAAATTGAGTAACGCAGACTTACTCCCCGACAAAGAGCAAAAGTGGGGCTGGTACAGCATTTTTGCATTTTGGATGTCAGATGTTCACAGTGTGGGTGGTTATGTATTTGCCGCCAGTTTATTTGCCTTGGGGCTGAATGGCATTCAAGTATTTATTAGCTTGTTAGCGGGCATTAGCATTGTGTTGGTTTTTGCTAATTTAATGGGTAAGCCGGGGCAAAAGGCCGGGGTGCCTTTTCCGGTAGTGGCGCGCATGTCCTTTGGGGTCTTTGGGGCCAACATCCCGGCGGTGATCCGCGGCCTAATTGCAGTGGTTTGGTACGGTATTCAAACCTTCTTAGCCTCTAGCTCGTTTATTATTTTGTTGTTGTACTTCTTCCCTAGTATGGAGTCGCTAGCAGATTCAAGCTTTGTGGGTCTGTCTTATTTAGGTTGGGTTGGCTTTATCGCTATGTGGATTTTGCAAGGCATTGTATTTATGTTTGGCATGGACATGATCCGCAAGGTGATTGACTGGTCTGGCCCGGCTATTTATATCGCGATGTTTGCTTTGTGTGTGTACATGATCGACGCAGCCGGTTGGGACAACATCAGCTTCAACCTAAGTTCTAAAAACTTAGATGGCTGGGATGCGGGCATTCAAATGTTTGTAGCCGCGGCTTTAGTGGCGGGTTACTTTGCAGGGCCAACGCTAAACTTTAGTGACTTCTCTCGTTACTGTGGCAGCTACCAAAAATTGAAGTTGGGTAATATCTTGGGTCTACCGCTTAACTTCATCGTATTCTCTGCTTTCAGTGTGATTATCGTATCGGCTTCTATTCCAGTATTTGGTGAAATGATTACTGACCCAGTAGAAACTGTGAAACGCTTAGATTCAGGCTTAATCACCGTGTTGGGTGCTTTAACCTTCATCTTTGCTACCGTGGGCATTAACATTGTGGCTAACTTTGTAGCCCCCGCGTTTGACTTCTCTAACGTATCACCACAAAAAATCAGCTTTAAAGCGGGTGGCTTCATCGCCGCTTTTGGTTCGGTATTGCTCACACCTTGGAATCTATTTAATAACCCTGAAATGATTCACTACACGGTTGACGTATTGGCCGCGATGATTGGGCCGCTATACGGCATTATCATTGTTGACTACTACCTAGTGAAGAAAGGCAAAATTGATATTCCTTCCTTATATACCGAGTCTGAGCAAGGTCTGTATTGGTATAAGAAGGGCATTAACATGAAGAGTGTTTATGCTTTGGCTGTGGCCAGTATTGTATCGATAGTGGCTACCTTTATGGTTCACGCCTTATCTAACTATGCCTTGTTTATTGGTGGCATTGTGGCGGCGGTGGTTTACCGTTATTTAATGGCACCGGAAACGGCCTATGCGCTGCAAATGAAGCTAGCGGAGAGTGAAGCTTAAGTGTTAGCGCTAATGAGGTCTAACAGCTGTATGGTTAGGCCTAATTGGCTAAGGTTGGCTTGCTAAGCCTGCTGTTTAACAATGGCCGAGTATATTGTGTATACTCGGCCTGCTTCATTTTAAACCCGCATTGCGCGCATTTGTTTCTTTCTCTTTTCACGTAAGCGCCTTTAAAACCTACACATTTTGTAGGGATTTAGCCGGAAATTAATTACTTTTTATTCGCTTTGGGGCTACCCAGTCCTCACTATATTTACTATTCTTTATCTGATTGTTTACATAATAGTTACATGTGTATTTTACCAAGGTGAGAACACAAAGCGTCTTACTGGTAGCATCGAATAAGCTTGGCGGGAAAGTATGGCGAATTTTCGTAAACTGCAAAATTCGGTAGGCAGTATTACCATTGACGAATCAGGTAAGGTGCATTCGTTTGATTCGGTTGCTGAACGTATTTTTGGTTATGTGTCGAGTGAAGTGATTGGGCAAAATGTCTCGATATTGATGCCAGAACCTCACCGCTCTCATCACGATGGTTATTTAAAGCGTTATTTAGCCGAGGCCAGCGAACATATTATTGGTCGTGGTCGCGAATTGCTTGGCTTGCACAAAGATGGTCACACCTTCCCAATGTGGTTGGCGGTGAACTACGTGCAAGTGGAAGGGATTACCCTATTTACCGGGGCGGTACTTGACCTTAGCTCCCAAAAACAAACCGAACGTGAATTATCGCGCAGTGAAGAGTTATCCCGAGCCGTATTAGATACTGCAGTAAACCCAATTATTACCATTAATCGGTTTGGCCAGATCCAGTCTTTCAATAATTCTGCGGAAAAGTTTTTTGGTTTTACCCGTGAAGAGGTGCTGGATAAGAACGTTAACATTCTAATGCCAGAGCCGGATCATTCCCATCACGACAGTTATTTATCTAATTACCTTAAAACCGGCTCACCCAAAATTATTGGTACTGGTCGCGAAGTGGTGGCAAAAACCAAGCATGGCGCATTGGTGCCGATTCATCTGTCGGTGGGTGAGATGGAAATGGATGATGAAACCATGTTTGTTGGCATCATCACCGATATCTCACAGCAAAAAGCCGTAGAAAAAGAATTACTGCAACACCGTGAACGGCTGGAAGAACTGGTTGCCCTAGCCACTGAAGAAGTTGAAGCCATTGTAAAAACCGCTGCCAATGGGGTGATTACCATCGATGAAAACGGCACCATCGACGTATTTAATCCATCGGCTGAGGCCTTGTTTGCTTGGCCAAGCGAAAAGGTTAAAGGCCAATCCATTTCCATGTTATTGAGCGAACCGGATGCGGCACTTTATCAGCAACATATTGCGCGTTACTTAGAGTTTGGCAGTAACCAAGAAATGGTTAAAGGTATTGAGGTACAAGCTAAACGTCGAAATGGCTCATTGTTTGCCGCGTTAATCGCATCGGGGCATCGCGAGTTAAAAAATGGCCGGCATTTATTTGTGGTATTTATTCACGATATCACCGAGCAAAAACGCACCGAAGAAGTTTTGCGCATCGCTAAAGAATCTGCCGAGCAAGGGGTAAAAACCAAAGCCGCGTTTTTAGCCAATATGAGTCACGAAATCCGCACTCCGATGAACGCGATTATTGGTTTTTCAGAGTTAGTGCAGCAATCTCCTCAGTTGCCGCAAAGCCTGTCTCAGCACATGAATACCATTGTTAGCTCATCTAAGGCCTTATTGAATTTGTTAAACGATATTCTGGATGTGTCGAAACTGGAAAGTGAGCAGTTCAGCCTTGACTCTGTGGCGTTTAATCTGCCGAATGTGATTCGGGATGCTCTGCAAATGCTGGAGTACCGAGCCAACGAAAAGGCCTTGCAACTGCTATTAGATTACCCTCCGCAACTACCTATGGTATTTGTTGGTGACCCATTACGCTTGCGTCAGGTATTAATTAACCTCGTGGGTAATTCGGTGAAATTTACCGATAAGGGGGTGGTGAAGGTGAGTGTTGAAACCACCGATATTGCCGACCAGCTATTGATTAGTGTAAGTGATACCGGCATTGGCATGTCGGCGGAACAATTGGATAAGGTGTTTGAACCCTTCAGTCAGGCCGATATTTCGATCTCGCGTCGTTATGGTGGTACAGGGCTAGGTACCACTATTTGTAAGCAGCTGGTGAGCCTAATGGGCGGTACCATTTGGGCGCAAAGCGAGCAAGGAAAAGGCAGCCAATTTCATTTTACTTGCCGTTTACCGGTTGCCTCAAAAGATTGCGCTGAGATTTTATTCGACAATGGGCAGCCTAAAAGTGAAGAGTATTATTCTCCACGTTTGTTCTCGGTGTTGTTAGCCGAAGACATTAAAGAAAACGCCATTCTGGTATCACTGCGGCTAGAGCAGCAAGGACACCAAGTCGATTGGGTTACCGACGGCGAAAAAGCGCTAAACGCATATAAAAACGGCCACTTCGATTTAATTTTAATGGATGTAATGATGCCTGAGATGGACGGCTTAGAAGCGACTCGCATTATTCGTCGTATAGAGAAAGAAAGCGGCCAGCATATTCCGATTATTGCGCTTACCGCCAGTATTATGCAGGAAGACCACCTCAACTGTACTAATGCAGGAATGGATGCGGTAGAAGGTAAACCCATCGATTTTGCTAAGCTGTTGGATACTATGGAGCAAACTGTTCCGGTTGATAGAGGCAGGCCTAATACCATCAAACGGGTGGGAGGGCGCCGTCATCCGCTTGTGGATTTCTCGCCAGTTGAGGCCGTAGCTAATTATCGCAAGGCGATTAGCGTATGGGGAGACCCAGTTGTGTACGCTACGGCCTTACATTCGTTTGCTAAAGATCATCAACAAGATGCGTCTCATATCGCTAAGTTGCTGGAGGGCGATCGTTATAGTATTGAGCGGGCCCGTGATGTAGCCCATGCGCTAAAAGGCGTGTCGGGTAATTTAATGTTGGATCGCATCTATGCTGTTAGTCTGCACATTAATAATCACTTTAGAACCTCCATCCTCAGTGACTTGCATAACGACCTCAAAGACTTAGATAAGGCCATCGCTACTGCGGTGGCGGCAATTAATAAATTGGAACTACCCGAACAGACTGAAGTAGTCGCGAAGCGCTTTGATGCTCAAGAAGTATTGAAATTAGTGAATGCCTTGTTGTTGTCGTATGAGCAGTTAAACCCCGATCTTGCTTCGCCCATCATCGATCGTTTATTGGAATATGTAGACAGTGCCGCAGTGGCACCAGTGTTAGCTGAGCTTAATGCCTATGACTTTGATAGTGCCAGAGAAAAGACCATAGAAATGGCCTCTAGCCTTGGCTTAAATGTGGGAGAACAACAATGATCAGCAAGGTGTTATTAGTGGACGATGAGCCAAATAATTTGAATGTGTTAAAACAGATCTTGGCCGATAAATACCAATTGCTGTTTGCCAACAATGGCAGCAGAGCGATTGATGCCGCGCTCAAGCATAGTCCTGATATTATTTTGCTCGACATTATGATGCCAGATATGGACGGTTATAAAGTGTGCCGCACTTTAAAAGAGCTACCTTCAACCCAAAAAATACCGGTGATTTTTGTTAGTGCCATGAGTGAAGTGGAAGATGAAGCCATGGGCTTTGATGTGGGCGCAGTGGATTACATTCAAAAGCCAGTATCGGCACCCATCGTATTACGCCGAGTACAAACCCACTTGTCTTTAGTACACGCTCGGGAATTGGAAGATAACCAAAAAGCCGCGATGTTTATGTTAGGTGAAGCGGGGCATTACAACGATACCGATACCGGCGCGCATATTTGGCGAATGGCCGCTTATGCCAGAATTATTGCCGAAGGTGCCGGTTGGGATGAAGAGTTAGCCGAACGTTTAGAAATGGCGGCACCGATGCACGATACCGGAAAAATTGGTATTTCCGATACCATTCTTAAAGCGCCTAGGCAACTGAGCCATCAGGAGTGGGTAATCATGAAAACCCATACTGAAATTGGCTATAAAATTCTTAGTATGAGTAAAAACCCCTTATTTAGCTTAGCGGCAGAAATTGCGCGTTATCATCATGAAAAATGGGACGGTAGCGGCTACCCCAAAGGTTTGAAGGGAGAAGATATTCCCCAGTCGGCACGCATCGTCGCCATTGCCGACGTATTTGATGCGCTCACTAAGAAACGCCCGTATAAAGACGCTTGGCCAATTGAGCGAGCGATTGCCACCATTGAAGCCGAGGCAGGCAGTCATTTTGACCCACACTTGGTGGAGATTTTCCATAATTCTTTACCACAAATATTAGAAGCCAAACAGAAATGGGACTTAGCCGAACAATCGGGTAAATCTTGTTATGAACATAGTGGCATGGACAGTGAGGTAGAAGTTTAGTGGCTAGCTGGCTGAGCCTTGGCATGGTTAAGTTTACTTTGATGCCAATATGCGCGGATAAACTGGTAATATCATCTTTGAGTAGCGAAATGACCAGAGTCTGGCTCATCAGGGTGATATTCACCGCTAGGCGCATAGCACTTGCGGTTTGCTGCATGCTGGGTGGCGCGACAGGGAAACCCAAACACATCTTCCCGCCTTGTTGTTAGCTTAAACAGAGCCGTGTTTGGCTATTTTTTCAGATAAAAGCGCCTAAAATCAAAAAATCACCCATTTGTTCCCTAGAGCCGTTGACCAAAACCGGCTGATGTTTAACTATTCCCGCTATTGTAGGTGGATCCAAGTGTTAACTGCGCTTAATGGAGCGTTAGTGCCACCCAATTATTCTATTCGGCTCTCTCAGGGAAGATAAGTAAAGCTGTGCTGGGTTTGGCGTGATTTTTATTAGACGCAAGAGGGGAAGCTATGCGTTTTTTGTTGATTGTTGTTTCTATTGTTTTAACCACTCCGGTATTGGCTGCCACTTCATCTAAATGCCCCGGTGAAGAAGGTTATTTTTATACCAATGACCGTCATTCTAAAAACCCCAGTGATGGCGGCTTTATTTCTCATGATGCTGACGTAACCGATGACATTTGGGTGGGGAAAAATGCCGCCATTTGTGGTTTTTCTTCGGTAACAAAGTCGGCCCGAATTTTAGGCCGTTCGGTGGTCTGTGGTAATGCCAAGGTGCATGGTAGCCGCGCCAGAATCACTGGTTATGCTCGTGTTTGCGGTAATGCTGAGGTGGATGGCACTCATCAAGAGGTAACCTTGCAAGGTTATTTTGAGGCTAACTCCGGCGTTTACAATAAAGGCACTTATACCGCAGAGAAGCCAGCGCCGAAGGTGAAAACTAAGTCTACTAAAGAAGTGGTGAGTGAATTTGTTAAAGCCTTAGGGAGTTTTGAAGAGACTTATTACGCCTTTACCGACGGCGACATTCGTAAGATGAGCTACGAGGAAGAATATTCGATTAAGATCGACGATGCTAATAACCCCTGTGAAGTGGTGGTGACTAAGTCTACTGAGCGAGAGGCCAAACGCGACGATTATTACGCGCTAGTACCCTATGAAGAACAAACTTTTCGTGTCGATTTAGGGGAACTGGATATTGGCGAGATCATTGAGTCTGAATGGAAGAAGACTTACCGCGGCATGCTGATTTTTACTTTTTCGATAGACCGGATCAAAAGCGATGACTTATATGTGTTTGCCTATGAAAAACATACCGATGACGGCGATACTTGGTATACCCGCGAATATGAAACCATTGATGCCTTGTGGATCAACGGTGAGTCAAAAAGTGAATTGCAGCAGCTAAATGCTAAGTTTAAGGCGGCGATTGAGGCGTGTGGCGGCTAAGCTCAGCCTGAAACTGTAGTGAAGAGCTCCGATCGCGTAAAGCCGGATAGGTTCATACTTTTTTCTAAGTGCTGTAATAACAAAACGAAAAGTTCTTTCTAATGAATTTTGAGCCTCTTCGTTCGCTTTACCTTTTATTCATCGTCCATTAAATATTTCTATTGACAAGTCACCTCTTGGTGACATATTTTGTCACTCATGGGTGACATAATTATTAGTTTGCAACCTAAGAATAAAATATGGCTAGAGATAGAAGAGAGACCGAGCAACGCTTGGTGGACGCAGCTGGGCGAGTATTAGCCCGAGATGGTTTTAAAAAATTGGGCGTGAATGCTATTGCACGCGAAGCGAGTTTGGATAAAGTGCTTATCTATCGCTACTTTGATGGCTTGTCCGGACTCATTAAAGCCTATGCAGAACAAGGTGATTTTTGGCCCTCGGTCAAAGAGCTGCTTGGCGACGATTTAGCTGGGTTTCAGACTCGTCCCCTGGACGAACAGTTGGGGCAATTAATGTGTAACTATGTCGCTGGTATTCGTCGTCGGCCACTCACTTTGCAGATTCTCGCATGGGAAATGGTGGAAAGAAATGAGCTGACAGCGCATCTGGAGAAGGTAAGAGAGAAATTAGGTAGCGATTTATTCGAACAGATTTGGCGTAGTAAACAAGAAGCTGCCAACTACGCAGTTGATATTGAAGCACTCGTTACAATTTTCTCAGCATGCACAAATTATCTGGCGGCTCGTAGCGAGAATATCCGCGTCTTCAACGGTATAGATATCACTCAGGATGAGGGATGGCACCGTTTGACAGATATGATGAAGAAGATTTGCAAGGCTTTAATTTAGCATAAAGCCTATTTTTTTACCTCGCATGTCACCGATTGGTGACTTTGAAGTGGAGAAGAAAGATGACAGCAAGAGAGGCTCAGTCAACGTTAAGTCGAAGAACCATGTTAAAAAGAAGCCTGCAAGTTGCAAGTGGGGTTGCTATTGCGTTAGCAGGCGGTCTGGTTTATCGCGCGCTACAAGAAGATATCTTTTCGCCATTCGATGGTCCGGCTTATGAGCCGTGGGAGTCATGGAAAACTGACCCAATGACATTCCCGCTAGCAACCATTCAAATGGCAATATTAGCGGCTAACCCGCATAACACACAGCCTTGGTTGTTTAGAGTTAATCAGCATTCGGTCGAGGTGTTTGCCGACAAAGGAAGGCACTTGGGCAGCGTTGATCCCTTTCGCCGCGAGATGCAAATTGGTTTGGGCTGTGCAATTGAGAATATGACCCTTGCTGCTAAGGCTCATGGTTATGACTCCACTGTAATTCCAGAGCAAGGAATACTACCCAAAAAACCTGAGCTTAAAGGTATGGAAAAGGTGGCGACTGTACTTTTTAAGCTAGGAGTTGCCGAACAATCTGCTCTCTATCAAAGTATTCCTAAACGGCATACCGATCGTAACCCCTATGAAGCTAATAGAGCCATCCCCACTGATCTTATTCAGGCATTCTATGCTGAATGTCGTTCGTATGGTTGTCGCCTTAACATCTTTACGGAGGGTACCGCTCGGGATTCGGTTGATTCGCTGATGAATGATGCCACACATGCCATTGTTGAGGATGAGGAGATGGTGATGGATAGCCATCACTGGTTTAGAACAAGTAATGAGCATGTTCAACTATATCGGGATGGTCCTAATCTCGACGCTGCAGGTCTTTCCCCTACGATTTGCGCTTTAGCAAAGATTTTTCCGGACCCAAGCCCTCAAGAGGGACACCGTTTTTGGGAAAAGGCCACTAAAGAGTCGCATTTAGCCTCAGCTCCTGCTTTGGGCTTAATTTCCATTCATGAACGATACAGTAAATCCGAGAATCTGGCGGTGGGCAGGGTTTGGCAGAGACTTCATTTGATGGCCGCCAAAGCAGGCATTTCAATGCACCCGATGAATCAGCCAATTGAATGGATAGATCGCCAGCGTCAGCTCTCACTCCCCAATTTGGCTGAAAAGCGTTTATTCAGTTTGATTGGTGATAAGAACTGGAAGCCGACATTTTGTTTTCGCATGGGCTACCCCACCAGGCTTGTTGTTCCTAGTCCTAGAAGAGCCCTTAGCCAGAGCCTTATTTAAGTTATTGTAATGCGTACGGAGATACTTATGACAACGAGATTAAAACTAAATTTTTTTTATCGGTCGACATCGCTAGCGCTTATGTTAACTAGCCTTGTCGCTTGTTCAACAATGCAGCCAACTGATTATGGCTTCAATAGTGCTTCAAATGGCGAGTCTGTAAAAGAAGCAAAGGTTCGGTGGCATCTAATCACCAATGACCTGTCAACCGAAGAAAAAGCTGAGATAGAAAACTATGTGACGGACTTACTGAGCGAAAAAAATAAGCAACTTGAAGATAAGCATCTGATTATTCAGGCACAGATTACCCGTATTGAAACGGTAAGCCCATTTTTAAATACGGTTTCAACCCTTCTAGTGTTCTTACCTCTTGATAGAGGAGGAGCAGCGATTGAACTACAAGCAACTGAATTAGAAACAGGAAGAAAGCTATACAGCGAAAGTTATGCGAAGTGGATGCCTCTGACTGAGTTCACTGCTCATTTTTCTCGTACACAGTTAGCAAAGCTTGCCCTAAAAGACTCGATTGACGCATTTTTTGATGAAGTCAAACAGAAAAGTGGCGCAACAGTAAAGGGGTAGCTGTAAGGTACGTTTTTAGTCTCTATTTAAATGGTTTAGTTTATATATTCACCTTATTTGGAGAGCCGCTAATAGGGCATTGCCCGCGCCAGCCCTTATTTTGATAGCAACGTTGCGGGTAATAGCCCTAATGGCCAGTGAAGATTCATTAGGGCTTATATAATCGGTGGCGCAGTGGAATGCTGGATTGGTCCTTTAATAGATTAAAAGTATGTTTAGCATTTCTCTATTTAGTAGAGTAGAGCCTGTGGCAGCCATTGCTATTTAGCTGAATAAAAATAGTTATTTGAAATAACTGACTACCCCCTTGTAAATATGACTTATACCCCAATATTAAAAGGATTGGATGGAAATTTTTTCATCTAATTTAGGGAGGTATATACCATGTCCCAAAATAATGGCCCGCCAGGAGGCTCTTGGGGGGGCAATAATAAATCACCTCCTGATATTGATCGGCTCCTCACACAATATTTCGATAGTTTTAAAAAACGTCTTCCCGGTGGAAACTCCACCAGTTTCTTCATTATTTTTGTGCTAATTTTGTCAGGCTTTTCAGTCTGGACCGCACTCTATACCGTCCCAAGTGATTCCGTCGCAGTCGTACAACGTTTTGGTAAGTATGTACACGAAGTGCCGCCAGGTCTGCATCTTAAATTTCCCTTGGGTATTGATTTAGCAACCATTGTTCCAGTTAAACGACAGCTCAAACAAGAGTTTGGATTTTCTACGCCCGGAGCTACTGATCCATACCAAAGTTCCCGTAAGTATGCTCATAACCGTGAAACACAAATGGTGACTGGAGATTTAAATGCAGCGCTGGTTGAGTGGGTGGTGCAATACCGAATATCGAATCCAGTAAAGTTTTTGTTCGAGGTGAGAGAACCCAGTGAAACACTTCGCTATGTTTCAGAGTCGGTTATGCGCGAAGTCGTGGGTGACCGTACTGTTGATGAGGTAATCACCGTTGGGCGTCAAGACATCGAATCTGAAGCGCTAACCAAGATGCAGGAGCTGTCGACTAAGTATGCGATGGGGATCAGTATTGATCAGGTTCAGTTGAAAAATATCAATCCACCAAAGCCGGTTCAAGAGTCGTTTAACGAAGTTAATCAGGCGCAACAGGAAAAAGAAAAACTGATTAATGAGGCTCGTCGAGATTACAACAAGGTTATCCCACTGGCACTGGGTGAAAAAGACCAACGGATCCGCGAAGCAGATGGTTATCGATTAAAGCGGGTAAACGAAGCCGAAGGCGATGCGGCTAGATTCAATGCCCTTTATGCGGAATATATAAAGGCTCCTGAAGTAACCAAGCGTCGTATTTACATCGAAACCATGCAGCAAGTGTTACCGAAGGTTCGCTCCAAAATTATTATTGATGAGCAAACCAGCAATGTTTTACCTCTGCTTAATCTGGATGGCAAGACTGGAGGAAAACAATGAGAACGCTAAATGTATCGTTATTGATCGGACTAACTGCGCTGGTTGGCATTAGCCTAAATAGTGCTCTTTATACTGTGGGTGAAGTTGAACAAGTTATTATTACTCAGTTTGGTAAACCTGTGGGGGCTCCCGTTGTTGATGCCGGTCTCAATATAAAAATGCCTTTCATACAAGCGGTTAATGCGATCGATAAACGGGTGTTGGAATGGGATGGCGAACCGTCTGACATGCCAACCAAAGATAAGCTCTATATTTCCGTTGATTTGTTTGCTCGCTGGCGAATTGTTGACCCTTTGCAGTACTTTCTCAGGTTAAGAGATGAGCGAAGTGCGCAGTCTAGGCTCGATGATATTCTAGGCAGTGAAACGCGCAATGCAGTAGCCAAACATGAGCTGATAGAAATTATTCGCACAACCAAAGGTAGAGAACCATTGCTGGCTGGGGTTTTGGACGGTGCCGATTCTGACTCCGATGTAGGGCAGCTGTTGCCAATTCATAAAGGGCGAAAACTGGTAGAACAAGAAATATTTTTAGCGGCATCAGAAAAGGTCGTCGTTTTTGGCATAGAACTGCTGGATATCCGTTTTAAACGAATTAATTACAACGCAAGTGTCAGACCTAAAATTTACGAACGTATGATTAGCGAGCGTCGGCAGATTGCGGAACGTTTCTTATCAGAAGGCAATGGCGAAGCGGCGAGGATTAGAGGTGACCGAGTTAGAGAACTCGACAAAATCCAATCGGAAGCTTATCAGCAGGTAGAAGAAATTCGCGGCTTGGCAGATGCAAAGGCAACAGAGATTTATGCGCTCGCTTACAATCGAAGCCCTGAGGCCGCGAGTCTCTATGAGTTCACTAGAACCATGCAATCTTATTCTACGGTCATCTCTGAAAACACCACTTTGGTTTTATCGACGAATAGTGATTTATTTAAATTTCTAAATGGGATCCAATCCGAGCATCTTAAACCCCAAAGCGCTATTCAAAGTCAGAATGAAGCTAAGCCTAAGCAGTAACGCTGCGCTGTTCTTTAAACCAAGGGATTCAGAGATAAGATGAAAAAATATGACATTACTGCTGAGCAGGTAAGCATTGACCACTATAAACAGTCTCAATATGGGAAGCCGGACGACGCGAGCAATTATGTCAGGCTTGAACATGCTAATCCTGAGGTCAATTTTGCATTGATTGGCCAGGACACAACACCATTATCACGAAGTGGGAAAGATGAATCGTGAATTAATGAATGATAAGCGGGGCCATCCAACGCAATTGCCAAAAGAGCATATTGATTGGGTTGTTCAACCCCTCACTCGTTTTGTTAAAGTTGAAGCGGCTGCAGGAGTAGTATTGCTGCTATCCACTCTATTGGCATTGTTGCTAGCCAACTCACCGCTGCGAGAATCCTTCAATAATTTATGGCATGTATCGCTTGGAATAAACATCGGCACTATTGCGTTTGAGCGCTCATTGCATGAGTGGATCAATGATGCAGTCATGACGCTGTTTTTCTTTTTAATTGCACTAGAACTCAAGCGGGAGCTGGTGCTAGGCGAATTACGCAATCCTCGGCTTGCTATGTTGTCGATTTCCGCCGCCGTTGGCGGAATGCTAGCGCCGGCACTGGTTTATCTGTTTTTTCAGTATGGTGAGCCTGGCCAACATGGTTGGGGAACCGTTATGGCGACGGACACGGCGTTTGTGATTGGTTGCTTAGCACTGTTGGGCTCGCGAATTCCTAAGAGCTTGAGAGTATTCATGTTATCACTAGCCGTAGTGGATGACATCGGTGCCATTATCGTCGTCGCCGTGGGTTATGGTGGTGAAATTAATTGGCTAAGCATTGGATTCGCGTTACTCGGATTCAGCGTTGTTAGACTGATGGCATTTATCGGCATTCGCAATATGGCCTTATTCTTTATAGTGGGAATGTTGATCTGGTTGGCGGTTGATGCATCAGGTATCCACCCAACTGTTACTGGGGTCATTCTGGGGCTAATGACCCCAACAACAAAATGGATAACGGATGACCGCCTCCACACCATTATGGATTGCGTCGTGGCTTATCCGCCGGGTGATCATTGGAGTGGAGATACGTTTGATCGTAAAGCATTGAAAACGGCTGAAGCGGCTGCACGTGAAGCACTGTCACCGGTAGAGCGGTTAGAGGTGATACTTCATCCTTGGGTGGGGTTTGTTGTGATGCCCTTGTTTGCCTTTGCTAACGCGGGCATATCATTCACCGGAATAAACATCAGTTCTCCAATCACCATGGCGGTATTTCTTGGTTTTGTGATAGGCAAACCGGTGGGGGTCTTCTTGTTCAGTTGGGTTGCGGTTCAATTGCGAATCGCTATGTTACCACCCAACTTAAGTTGGCGAATGATCCTTGGTGGCGGCATGTTGGCGGGTATTGGCTTCACTATGGCACTGTTTATTACCAACCTGGCTTATTCTCCAGCACAAATAAATGAAGTGAAACTAGGGATCCTCTCGGCGTCTGTTTTCTCCGCTTTATTGGGTTACCTGATGATACGGTATTTTTCCGTATCAACTAACAATGCACATGGGGAGCACTCTTCCTGACATACGCAGGAGCAGCTGCCCAAAATGTAGGAGCGCTGAAATGATGTCGACAACGAAACAACAATGGCGGGAACGCTACTTAACTAAGTTGGGCGAAAGTGCTGGTGAAAAGAGGTTTTGGTCTTTAAAAAAATTGGCTCAGGATTTTGACTTTGTACTGGGTGAACAGCCTTTTATTACTAGACTCTTTTTAGAAAATGTCATGCGGAACGTTGAAGGTAATGCCGACAATGAGAGCTTAGCATCCTTACAGAGTTTGATTAAGGTGGTGAGTTCTGGTGACCGCTCAAGGGATTTTGAATTTCAATTCTACCCTGGTCGAGTGCTGATGCAGGACTACACGGGAGTACCGGCCATTGCCGATTTAGCAGCAATGCGTGATGCTTTGTTTGCTGAAGGCTGCGATGCAGGAAAAATCAACCCTATGTGCCCAGTGGCGCTAGTGGTCGACCATTCCGTTATCGTTGATGAAGCAGGGCATGCCGGTGCGCTAGAGCACAACCGGCAACGTGAAATGGAGCGTAATCAAGAACGCTATCAATTTCTAAAATGGGCTCAAGATTCTTTCGATAATCTTACTGTTGTTCCTCCGGGCAATGGTATTTGCCATCAAGTTAACCTCGAATATTTTGCTCAGGTGGTAAGTGAAAAAGACGGCGTACTTTTTCCTGATACTTTAGTGGGCACCGACAGTCATACAACAATGATCAACGGGCTTGGTGTGCTGGGTTGGGGAGTGGGTGGCATTGAGGCTGAAGCGGTTATGTTGGGGCAACCACTCGGTTTAAACGCCCCCATTGTTGTTGGAGTTCAGTTAGAGGGTGAATTAGCTGCTGGCGTGACAGCGACTGACTTAGTACTCAGTATTACTGAAGTTTTAAGAAACTACGGTGTGGTTGGTAAGTTTGTCGAGTTTTATGGCGCTGGTGTTAGCGCGCTTAGTGTTGCTGATCGCGCTACCATCGCCAATATGGCGCCAGAATATGGCGCGACTTGTGCGCTGTTTCCCATTGATGCAAAAGTGATCGAGTATTTAACTTTAACGAATCGTCCGGCACTGTTAGTTAAACAAGTTTATGACTACGCTGTTGCACAGGGATTGTTTTACGACACTGAGCATGAAACAAAATCGCCCATTTATAGTGAACGCTTAGCGATTAATTTAAATGACATTGTTCCCAGTGTTGCTGGCCCCAAACGCCCACAAGATCGCCTACCTCTTGCGGCCATCAAACGAAAAACACTGGAAGAAATTGAGCTGTCTGGGCATGCTTTACCTGGTGAAGTTAAACAAAGCCCGTCACCGTTAATGGATGGTGATATTGTAATTGCCGCCATTACCTCGTGCACCAATACATCTAACCCTAGTGTTATGTTGCTTGCCGGTTTGCTGGCCAAGGCAGCGGTGGAGAAAGGCCTTACCGTTAAACCCCATGTTAAAACATCACTTGCGCCTGGGTCTCAGGTGGTTGCTCGATACCTTGATTCGTTGGGCTTACAAACCTATCTTGATCAGCTGGGGTTTCAACGGGTTGGTTTTGGCTGCACCACCTGCATTGGCAATTCAGGCCCTTTAAATAACGATCTTGAAGCAGTCATTAAGCAGGGTAATTTGCAAGTCAGTGCCGTGTTGTCTGGGAACCGGAATTTTGAAGGAAGAGTTCATCCTGCGGTTCGACTCAACTGGCTAGCGTCGCCACCCTTAGTCATTGCCTTTGCATTGGTTGGGCATACTCGCATCAATTTTGACATCGAACCTTTAGGTGTAGATAAGGAAAACAGGCCAGTTTTTTTAGGTGATATATGGCCGCAAAATGCCCAACTTGAGCAGGCGATGTTAGCGGTCAATCAAACACTTTATGCCCAGTCTTACACCGATATATTGCAAGGTGATCAGCATTGGAATGACTTACCGGTAGCAAAAACAGCCTGCTTCCCATGGAGCTCGACATCGACTTATATTCGAAAACCGCCTTTTTTAGATAGGAAGGATAAACCTGTCGCGGTTGTTGGGGCAAAAATATTGGCGATACTGGGTGACTCCATTACCACCGATCATATTTCCCCAGCCGGTCAAATTAGTGTTGATAGTGCCGCTGGTGAATATTTATCTCAACAAAACATTATGCCAGAGCAATTTAATAGTTATGGCTCACGTCGTGGTAATCATGAGGTGATGGTGCGAGGCACCTTTGCGAATAAGCGTCTCAAAAATAACTTGGTCACACCCATAGAAGGCGGGTTTACACGCCTGTTTAATGATATTGAAGCGGCGGAGCCTGTTTCTATTTTTTCGGCTAGTCAGTATTACACAGACAATAATATTCCTTTGGTTATTTTTGCCGGTAGAGAATATGGCACGGGGTCCAGCCGGGACTGGGCCGCGAAAGGATGCTTACTATTGAACGTAAAAGCCGTTATCGCAGAAAGCTTTGAACGTATTCATCGCAGCAATTTGGTGGGGATGGGGATCATGCCATTGCAACTCCCAGCCGACGTAACGCTCAATGATCTGAAGTTGATGGGTGACGAGAGCATTACAATTCAATGGCCGGATGATTTAGATGGAACAAAATTGGAACCGAATCAAAACTTGTCATTGGTCATCTCAAGTGTTCCTTCATCATCTAGCCAGAACAGCGTGGCTGCAAATCAGGCTATCTCCGTGAAGCTAAGAATCGATAATTATCGAGAGCTTGACTACTTTTTTGCAGGAGGCGTTCTGCCCTATGTCGCTCAACAATTTATCGGTAAGTGATTAATAAGCCGAAACGGGCGAGCGATGTTATGAGCACGAAAAACCGATAAGAAAATGCCAAGAAGCTCCATTGAAAATCCAACAGAGCGATAGTGCTGAAAAACACTGTTAATAAAAATGCTCAAGCCTCGTCGTTTGTAGAGCGCTAATTAGGTGCTATTGTTGGTTTTGTTTTTATAATGGGGGCTATTTTAATTCACCGTGATGTAAACGGAGTTAATCTTGAAGATATCAGTGGTCAACAGTAACGACATTGAGGTTTACCAAAACACGCTTAATGAACATTTAATGTCTGTTTTTGGTCAAGATTCAAGGGTCGTTCTAAACCGCGAATTTGTTTGCGCCGTTTTAATTGAAGATGAAAACCAACTTGTTGCTACTGGCCTTGCTTATAGTCGAACAATGAAGCAGAACGCTACAAATTTCAAAGCGGGCATCATTGGTGGAGTGAGTGTAAGGGCAGATAAACGAGGTTTGGGCTTAGCGAAAGTTATCATTAAAGAACTTGAGCAATGCTTAGTCTCTGTTGGGGTAACTCATTCTTTTCTCTTCGCTTATCAGCCTGATGTTTATCGAAGTTCAGGCTATACAGAATTAACGGCTGCTATTCATTACTTCGATCTAACGCAAAATAAGTGGCAGCAGTTTGTTTATCGTGGAGGCATGGTTAAATGTTTCAAAGGGGGAAAACCTCTTAGTGACCAACTCATTGAATTTAATGGCTGTGTGTATTGAGCGCGTTGAAGATACTCATATAACAAACGACGTATTTCCATGTCTCAGCCTGCCAGCTGATTAAGCTTGGCTGGTGTGCTTGTAAAGCTATGTATCAAGCCTTGTTTTGCGTAAACCATGACTCTTTCCTCGAATAAATAGGTTCCTTAATCATTGTTACTTGTTGACCGCTTTATCGCGCTTACGAGCGAGCTTGTGCTTGTTAAGCAAATGGCGGAAATTCATGGTGCTTGTTTGTTTTGGGAGCTCTATTTCTAATCACCTGTTTGCAAACAGGCGTAGCGAGCTCATTTTTACAGCGCATCTTGCTTTGTTGCTATCAAGGTGTTTCGCGAAGTGCTTAGCATTTTTACGGTTTACTTTACTCAAAGAGTTGACTGTTTTTACTCAGGGGATTAGCGTTGGGTAAAAATATAACACGTGTAACATTGTTATGTCTCAATCACGAATGGTCTACCAAACAGAAGCTACTCGTCAGAAAATTCTAGACGCAGCTGAGTTAATGTTTATCGAAAAAGGTTTTGCAGACACCCAGATGAAGGATATAGCGGCGACCATTAATATGAGTCGTAATACGCTTTATCGTTATTATCAGGATAAGCTTGATCTGGGGTTCGTCATATTAGTCAATGTGATTAAACGTCAAGTTGAGCGTTCCTTTGGCTACTTATCGGACTTACACAAACAGCCAGACTCTAAGGCGCTGGATACATTAAAAGCCGTTTTTTTGATGATGTGTGATGAAGAGTCAAAGCAAGGCGCTCGGTTTATGGCGGAGTTCGATGCCTACTATTCTGGTGAGCGATTGCCAGATGACTTTCGTGAGGCCTTAACAAAAGCCATTCCAAAAGCGCTTCCCGGAGCACTGTTTGATGATGTGATCGCGCAAGGTCAAGCCCGCGGGGAAATCCGCACAGACCTGTTACCTCGACAGATTTCCGCCATCTTAATTAATGCTATTCCGGTGTTTCATCGACGTATGATTTTACGCCAGAACGCGTTGATTGGGATTGACCCTGAAGAAATTCCCTCGTTGACGCCGGCTTTAGTACAAGTGCTCATTGACGGCTTGCGTCCAGTTTTAAACGTAAATAAGGAAGCGTAATAATGTGTACACCTAGTATCGAATCGCTAGTTAAGTCCTTAACTATTGAAGAAAAAGCCCAGCTTTGCGGTGGTAAAGATTTCTGGTCTTTACACGCTGTAGAACGTCTTGGTTTACCCTCAATTATGGTCACAGATGGGCCACATGGTTTACGCAAACAATCTGAAGATGGTGATCATGTTGGGCTAAATGCAGCCGTACCCGCTACTTGTTTTCCTACGGCATCGGCTACCGCAGCGACTTGGAATCCGACTTTGCTGGAAAAAATGGGCAAGGCCTTAGGGGCTGAATGCCGTGCCGAGGATGTGTCGGTATTGTTGGGGCCGGGTATCAACTTAAAACGGCATCCCTTAGGTGGGCGTAACTTTGAATACTTTTCTGAAGATCCTCGATTAGCCGGAGACCTTGCCACAGCTTGGATTAAAGGGGTTCAGCAACAAGGTGTTGGCACCAGTTTAAAACATTATGCGGTTAACAATCATGAATTTGGCCGCATGACGGTGGACGCCATTATTGACCAGCGCACGCTTAGAGAATTGTATCTGAGCGCCTTTGAGAAAGCGGTTAAAGACAGCCAGCCTTGGACAGTGATGTGTTCTTACAACAAAATCAACGGCGTTTATGCGGCCGAGCACAAGCAGCTGCTTAACGATATCTTGGTTGAAGAATGGGGATTTGAAGGTATTGTTGTTACCGATTGGGGGGCAAATAATAACCGGGTAGCCGGTCTTAAAGCGGGTCAAACCCTAGAAATGCCAAGTTCTGGTGATATGAATACCAAGAAAATTATTGCGGCATTAGAGGACGGTTGTTTAACCGAGTCAGAGTTAGATTACGCCGTTACCCGCTTACTCGAGCTGATTGTGAAAGCTAAAGAGACCCTGTCTTTACCACGTGTTAAGGCTGACTTACATGCTCACCACGACCTAGCGCGAGAGGTGGCGCATGAGTCTGTTGTTCTGCTTAAAAATGACAATGGCATATTGCCAGTAGAGGCGAAACAGCAAAAAGTGGCGGTGATTGGTGCACTAGCCGCGCATGCTCGTTATCAAGGTTCGGGGTCTTCAAAGATCAATCCATTCAAGTTGGAACAGCCATTAGACGAACTCAAAAACGCCTACGGGGCTGAGAATGTCAGTTTTGCCCAAGGCTATCATCTGGATAATAGCTCCGATCTAGAGGCTATCAGTGAAGCGCAGCTGTTAGCCAAAGAGTCCGACGTGGTATTTGTTTTTGCTGGTTTAACCCCTAAATACGAGTCTGAGTGTTTTGACCGTAGTCATTTAGATTTACCACAAAATCAATTGGAGCTGATCGCTGCATTAGCTGCTTACAAGTCTAAAGTGGTGGTGATTTTACAAAACGGTGCCCCAGTGACGATGCCGTTTATTGACGATGTGTCTGGAGTGATTGAGGCCTATCTTGGTGGTCAAGCTGGGGCTTCAGCGGTAGCCGATATTATTACCGGCAAGGTAAATCCAAGCGGCAAACTGGCTGAGACCTTTCCTCTGCACTTGGACGATGTAGCTAGTACCCCTTATTTCCCGGGTAATGGCCGTCAGGTTCAATACCGTGAAGGTATTTGGGTTGGCTACCGCTACTTTGATACGGCAAATCAAGCGGTGCTTTTCCCCTTCGGGCATGGACTCTCTTATTCAAGTTATGATTATAGCAATCTCACAGTGGAGGCGCCGCAAGCGCTGGCTGCCGATGCTAATAGCGTGGTAACGGTGAGCTTAGATGTCACCAATACCAGTGAGCGTGACGGTGCGGAGATTGTGCAACTGTATGTGGGACAAGCTAATCCCAGTGTGCCAAGACCGCTAAAAGAGCTTGCCGCTTACCAAAAAGTGTTTCTTAAAGCGGGCGAAACCAAAACGCTTATATTTGAATTAGATTATCGTACCTTTGCATTCTGGGATGTCGTTAAACAGCGCTGGATAGCGGAGACTGACAGCTACACCATTTTTGCAGCAGCATCCATTGCTGATGTTCGTTCAGAGCAAAGCTTCACCCTTAATACCGATACAGCAAAGAGCGAGCCACAGGCCTCATTGGCGAATTACTTTACCCCTGCCAAGCGTAACTTCTCCGAACCAGCTTTCGCTGCCTTACTAGGTTATGAGATCCCCGCAGAAGATCCCGTTGTACCTTATGGTATGAACTCAAGGGTCGGTGATATCAAAGATTCCGAAGTGGGTAGCAAAGTTTACCAAGGTTTATTGGAGGCATTCGGTATTATGTTGGGCGGAGATGAAAACGCCTCTGCTGCTGAAGCCGATCGCCTTATGGCTGAAGCTATGGTGGCTGATATGCCGCTACGTAATTTGGCTGTATTTGCCAGAGATAGGTATTCAGAAAAAGATGTACTGGCGCTGATTGAGCAATTAAATCAGTAAGACTAAATGCAGCCCTAGCTAAAGTAGGGCTGCATTTTAATCCCCACCAAGAGAGCATAAATGATGATTAATTTGTGCTAACAGAGAGCTGAGCTGGCCGTAAGCCTGTTTTTGGTGTCAGCTCAGCCACTACGCATGAGCTATAAATACTGCGTGCACATTTGAAAAAATAGTCTTGAACACAAGTGCATTAATGGCTCGCTGTAATGGATTTCATGCAAATAGGAGGATCCCATGGACAAGGCAGTCAACCAGCGCTTTAAGGTTTACCCAGAAAATGCGTGTATTCGCTTAGAGCAACTGCGTAGTTTAGTGATGCAAATCGCCTCTGAGTTGGGGCTTGGTGAAGTGGAAGAATCGCTAAAATGGGGAGAGCCAAGCTACAGGGTTAAAACCGGCAGTCCGGTAAGGTTGGACTGGAAACAGCAGTCTCCAGATTATTATTATTTGTTTTTTCATTGCCAAACTAGGTTGGTTGATACATTCCGAGAACTGTATGCTGAAGAACTCGAATTTCAGGGAAATCGAGCAATAATCTTGTCCTTATCGCAACCTTTACCAGAAGCTGTTATTAAGCACTGCCTAGAGTTAGCTTTAACTTATCAGCAGCGTAAGCACTTACCTCTTTTGGGCGCGTAAACCATTCACATAACAAGCTGCTAAAATTGGCTTGTAAAAAGCCTAATGATTTGGGTTCTTATCGGGACGCATGTCGAAAATATTCAATACCTGTTTTGTGACGTCAGCTATCTTAGTTTCCTCAAATAAGAAGGAGATGAAATATGACTTTACGCGCAAACTACTACGACCTCGCAGCCAAGGCAATGCAGATCCTGATGAATCAGGAAAGTTACCTGCGCGAGCAATTTAGTGCTTCAGATACCGTGACGCTTGCAACTTGGGAATTGGTTAAACTTAGGGTTTCGCAGCTCAATCAGTGCGCCTTCTGTATTGATATGCATAGTAAAGACGCCCTGAGGCAGGGGGAAAGCCAAGAACGTATTATTGGTTTAAGTGCGTGGCGGGGTATGCATCTTTACTCACAGCTTGAGCTGGTAGCGTTGGATTGGGCTGAATTATTAAGCTCTGGTGAAGCAGTGGATGATAAAAGCTATCACAGAGTGGTAGACGCATTAGGTGAACAAGCCGTTGTCGACTTGACGATAGCGATTAATGCCATTAATAGTTGGAACCGAGTTGCTAAAACATTTAAGCCAGAGGTAGGAAGTCATAAACCGCAATAAATCGATGAAAACGGCGTTAAACTTTCGGCTGTCTCGACCAACGGGGCAGCTGTCTACGCTCATTCAGGGAATATGGTCAGCTTCGGTATCTGACTCGAACTCGATAGTGAAACCGCTGTATTCCGATGCCGGTAGTGGCATTATTTTTAATTTTTCTGGTGACGTTATCATTGGCAATGAGACTCTACCGGAAGGTGTGATCATGCTGCCGGTAAAGAAGCAAGCCGAGAACATTGTTCTGTCACCCGGCGCGCAGCTAGCGGGCATACGTTTTCATCCAGCGGTGGGGTATGCTGTTTTAGGGCAACATTACGCTAAGCCAAGCTTGTTACTTGTTGAAGAAGATCAGCCCTATAAGCTCTACCACCTCTACCATAAACTCAGAATGCTAAAAGATAATAACAGCAAGGTTGAAGCTTTGGGGAGGTGGGCAAATAAAAATCTTAATTTGACCAAGGTAATACCAGACTCTCTAGAAAAAGCCTTGGAATGTATCGACCAAGACCAAGCTCTGGGGCAGTTAAGCGACCGTATTGCATTGAGCCAGCGACAAATCGAACGTATTTTTAAACTTTGGCTAGGAATGCCTCCGAAATATTATCAGCGCATTTTAAGGGTAAAAAAAGCGATCTGTTTTCTACAATTATACAAAGGCGTAAACTTGGTGGATGCTGCCCAACAATTCGGATTTAGTGACCAAGCCCATATGACAAGGGAGTTCCGTACTATCGCGCATATTACCCCAGGGCAAATCTGAAGAACCGTTGCATATCGGGGCTAAACTAGCACGGCTAGTCAATATTTTACTGTTCAGCATGAGTTGTTATTTCTCTAATTCTAAAAATGAAACGCTTATCTTTGTTGTTGTGTAGCTTTGCTTACTCAATAAAATGAAAAGCCACTGCTAGTGGGCAGTGGCTTTGTGGTTCGGTTTAAATCAATAAGTTTAAGCCGACACTTTAAAACGTTGTAATTGTTGATTGAGCGAATCGGCTTGGCCTAGGGCCAGTTTAGCGTCGGCTAAAGACTCGGTGGCATTTTCCAAGTTGATTCGAGTTTTGTCGGTAAGCTCAGTAAGGTTACGGTTAATGTCTTCGGTCACGTGGCTTTGCTCTTCGGTTGAAGTAGCCGTAGCGGTAGACACTTCACTTACCCGAGATGTGGAGTCTAATATCTGGTTTAACGCTTCTAGGGTTTGTTCGGCCAGTTGCACGGTGCCTTCGGCAACGCTGCTACCTTTGGCAATGGCATCTACAGCACGAGTTACCCCGGTTTGTAGCGCTTCAATCATTTTTTGAATATCTTCGGTAGATTGTTGAGTTTTACTGGCGAGGCTGCGGACTTCGTCTGCTACCACGGCAAAACCGCGTCCTTGTTCTCCGGCACGCGCTGCTTCAATAGCGGCATTCAGCGCCAATAGGTTGGTTTGTTCGGCTATGCCTCTAATTACGTCTAATACTGAAGCAATACGATCTGACTCTTGAGAGAGATTTTCCACAACCTGAGAGGCCTCTTGTACGGTATTCGACAGCAAGGTGATCTGCTCTACCGATTGTTTGGTAATGTTTTGCCCTTGCTCGGTTTGGCTGTTTACGGTGTTGATTTCTTCGGCAGTATGATTGGCGTTATTGGCCACTTCGCGGATTGCTGCCGCCATTTCGGTGACTGCGGTGGCAATCATTTCTACCGACTGGTTTTGCTCCTGACTGACTTCTGTGGTTTGTTCTGATTTTTGGCTTATGCCTGCGATTGAGTGGCTAAGCTCTTTGGAGAAGCCATTAACTCGGCTAATCAGCCCTTCTAAAAGATCAACAAACTGGTTGAAGCTATTAGCTAGTTCGCCCATTTCATTTTGACTTTTCACTTCTAAACGCTGTGTTAAATCCCCATCACCTTGGGTTATTTCAGTAATTCTTTGAGTAATTTGATTGATAGAGGTGACTAAAATTTTTGGCCCAAAATAGGCGATGGTCACCGACAGGCCCACAGATACAATGGCTATGATGGCCAAGATGGTTAATTGGGTGGTGACTTCAGATTCTGAGCGCTGTTTAATTTCTTTGGCTAAGGCTTCGGCAGATTCGGTAGCGGTATTATATAAATCGCGTAGCTGATTAAAGCTGGTAAGGCTGGCTCCGGTACTGAGTTCTAAGGCTTTGGCGGGGTGACTTTGTTTTAAGGCAAAGACTTCTGAACTTTGTTGTTTCCATGATTGGAAGCGTTGTTGAAAGCTTTCTAGGCCTTGGGTGGCTTGCGGGTAATCGGCCAACAAG
>NZ_JBNKPP010000121.1:0-24209 GCF_050295395.1 Agarivorans sp. | reverse complement strand
AGCTTTCTTTTTGCTTAGCTAAGCTTTGCTCGTTGAAGCTTAATGACGTCGCCGTAGGCGAAAGCTTTATCCCGTTACGAACACAGAATAGGGCAGAAACGTTTCCTACTCTCGATACTCAAGACTACGCTTTTAGATCCCATCATCTTCGCCGAGTAGCGCCTTTGGCAAGGGATTAAGTTGAAGTCTGTTTGAGCAAAGCGAGTTACTTCAACGCCCTTGTGAATGGGGTGAAAGCTTGGCTTTAAACAAAGCATCGCTTTGTAAGCTTGAACACAGGATCTAAGAAGATGCAGGGCAGCCTTTCTTTTGCTTGTAAGCTTTAGCAGTCAAAGCTTATGACGTCGCCGTAGGCGAAAGCTTTATCCCGTTACGAACACAAAATAGGGCAAAAACGTTTCCTACTCTCGATAATCAAGACTGCGCTTTTAAATCCCATCATCTTCGCCGAGTAGCGCCGTTGACAAGCGATGAAGCCGAGCACTGTTTGAGCGCAGCGAGTTGCGCAGGCGCGCTTGGAAACAAGTCGCGCAGGATAAATATAATGTAGGGCGAGCTTTCTTTTTGCTTAGCTAAGCTTTGCTCGTTGAAGCTTAATGACGTCGCCGTCAAGGCGAAATCATCACTAACAACTAAATAAAAAAATAAACGAGGCTGACAGCCCCCAAAACACAACAACCAAAAACACTATTTGGGCCAAAAACCTTTCACCCCTCAATAGTCAAGATTGCGCTTTTCAATCCCTTCATTATCGCCGAGCAACGCGGTTGACAAGCGATAAAGCCGAGCACTGTTTGAGCGCAGCGAGTTGCGCAGGCGCGCTTGGAAACAAGTCGCGCAGGATGAAGATAATGTAGGGTGGCCTTTCTTTTGTGTACTTTTCTTTGGCCAGCAAAGAAAAGTACATCGCCGTCTAGGCGAAAGCTTTTACTATTTAAAAGTATGAAGTCACCGTAGGCGAAATCATCACGACTAAGTCACCTAAATAAACTAAGACGCAGCCTGCCACCACGCCTCCCCTACTACACCTTAAACTCCAATACCCGTGAGCTGAGTTCTTCTGAGGCCACTTGCATCTTACTGTTAATGTTGGAAATAACCGTTGCGCAAGCGGCGATTTGCTGAGTCATCTGATTAGCTTGACTTAGCTCCTCATTCAGCACTTCCATCATCGAACATTGCTGATCGGCAGATTGCGCGACTCTATGGTTAATCTGGTTAATTTGCTCTACCGAGCCTTTAACCAGCTGAATCTGCGACATCACCTCTTGGGTGGTTTGCTTGCTTAACTCGCTGCTCACTAAGGCGTCTTGCATCAAATTATCAATTTGTTTGGAAGAGCCAGAAAACTGTTGCAATAGCTGGTCGATTTGCGCGGTGCAGCTGTGGGTTTTCGACGCGAGGCTGCGCACTTCATCGGCCACCACGGCAAAACCACGCCCAGAGTCTCCGGCGCGCGCGGCTTCGATAGAGGCATTCAAAGCTAGCAAGTTGGTTTGGTCGGCGATTTTTTGAATAGTATCTAAAATGCCGCTAATGCCTTGCGATGCGGTGTCCATCACCTCCATAGAAGAAGAAACTTGCTGGGTTTTATCCACCAGCTGATTCACGCTATGTTCGGCAGACTCGCCTTTTTCAACCGTTTGGCTCACGGTTTCTACTATTTGCTCGGCTAAGTGATTGGCGTCGCTGGTTTGGCTTTGAATCGCTAACGAGGATTGGCGGATCTGTTCAATCGCCTCGCTTAATACTTGGCTTTGCCGCTCGTATTGTGAAACCACCGCCACGTTGCTAGCGTTTTGATTATCCAGTTCGTCACGCTGTTGATTCAGACTAAGGCTAGAGCTGGAAATATTACGGAATAGGCTTTGTAGATTGTCGATAAACTGGTTAATAGAATGGGAGATCTGCCCAACTTCATCACGACGATTGAGTACGATGCGCTGGGTTAAGTCGGCGTTCTTGCCTGAGAGGCTTTCCATTAAATGCTGCAATTTTAGTAAGGGAGCAAATTGCGCCTTTAAACTGAACAAGCTAAATAGCAACATTACTAAGGCACACAATGCCAAATATCTGGTTATGTCTTGGTTAATGCCGGAAATAATCCCATCGGTATAGGCACGATCGATATAAGAATGTAAATACCAGCTGGAATTGGCCACGGTAATCGCGTCGGTTTGCTTGGCTTCCAAGTTGACCTTTACCGTGGAATAGATAGGCTGACCTTGTTGATCTAGTACCTCAAAGTACACTCCGGGAATGCTATAACGCTCTATTAGTTCGCCAATCAAGCTTAAGTCGATAGTGAAAAAGTCCACCACGCCGCTTTTGTATTTAGAAATAATCACTTGGGCGCCCCCTTCAGCCGAACGGGTTTGGGTAACTTTAATCCCTTCAGGGTGGTCTTTAGCTAGGTCGATGTAATATTGGGCTTGCTCGGGCTTCATGCTGCCCTTGTCGCTAAGGGCCTTTTTGTTAATCAACTTCACCACTTGCTCGTAACCGAGCTTTTGCTTGGTATCGCGAATGCCGATAATGCCAAAATCCAAACTCTCAATGACCGAGATATCACGGGCTAAAGACTGTTGGATCTCACTACTAATTAGGCTGACATTTTTCAGCATGCGCTGTTCGTAAGAAACGTTGATATAGTCGCCAATTACGGTTTTTACACTAACATAAGCCGTCACAATTGTTATCAGCAGCGACAGCACAAACAAACTAATAATTTTGCTCTTTAACGAGAGTGATTTCATAGCAGAACCCGACAAAAAGGCTCTTAAAGTGCAGCTTGCCCTAACAAGGGTTAGCCAAATGACGATGTTTTAACTTTAAGAGCAACAAGGAAAGTTCTCCCAAACAGCTTACTGCTTGGGAGAAAGCCAAATCAGAACCTATTGGCTAATTACGCTGGCCGAAACACGGCCAGACTAACAAGCATAGGCTTACCACCATGCTTCCACTTGCACACCGTAGTTAATGGTGTCGTTACTGTTACCGTTGAAGGTATTGTCCTGCTCATTGTCTTTGATGTAAGTAACAAAGAAGCGGATCTCAGGACGCGCGTAGAACGACTCACCAGTAGCCAAAGCATGAGCGAAGGTCACCTTAGTACCGCCAGACTTATCCACAAAACCGCTATCCCAAGTTTTTTCTTGGTTAAAGTAGCCTAGTTCTAACATGGTTTTGTTAAACTCTGACCAAATGTAAGTAGGTCTAGCCACAAAAGAGAACAGTTCTTCATTGTCTAACCAATCACCATGGTCTTCGGCGCGACCGTAAGTTAATACGTGGTGGAAGACAAAGTGCTCACCACCTTTCACTTCACCGGTATTGATTAAACGAAAGCCTTTGGCATCACTAACATCACCGCTCCAAATATCGTACCAGCCACCACCTTGAGAAATGGCGTTTTGCGCGAGGCCTTTATCCATGTATTGCAAGGCGGTTTTGTTCCAACCAATGGCGAAGCTTTGGCTTAGTTCAGCGGTTAACATCAAGCCATTTTTGAAGTTTTCAGTAAGTGGTTCTTGCTCGTCGGTAGGGTTAACCATGGCGTAATCAATACCAAACTCGGTCCAAGCGCCTTGCCATGGGCTATAACCCGCGTAACGTAAATCCAAGTAGTAGGTATTTAAGTCACCAAAGTTAGTTTCGTTGCCTTGGTCATCCCATACTGAAAGAGGGCTATCTGCACGGATCACCGCGGCTGAAATAGCCCCGGTTTTTAATTTCATGTTTTCAATACCCACACCGTAACCCGAGATGTTCCAGTATTTGGTATCGATGATGTGTAAGTCATGGCGTTGGTAGAAACGTTTACCCGCCCACACCACCGCATCGGGTAGCGCAGAGATGTAACCTTTAGCTTGAATATTCAGCTGTTTAATGCCGAAGTTAGCATTGTCTCTAGAGGTAGATTCAGACTCTAGGTTACCATCTGAAGACATTTCAAACATACTTTCAAAGTACATTGAACGTCCATCTTTGTTAAACAATTCTTGGCCTAAACCAATCTCCGAATAAGTGTCAAACTCGTTACCCAAACGGCCTAGAGTGGTTTTATTGAACTCATCGCCACTTTGAGTGCCACCTCCGTCAGCGCTGGCACCTAAACCAGAGCGAACATAGCCTGTGAAATCAACCGCAAACGCTTGGGCTGATAGCAAAGAACCTAAAATGGCAACAGAGAGTATTGTCTTCTTCATGTTATATCCCTTTTGTTTTTTTCCTAGTTATTGTTGTGGGTAAGCACCACCAATCACTGGTTTTAGGCAACACTTACCCGTGAAGCGAAATTCGCCTCATGTCTTCATGTAGTAGGGGGGCCAAGCTAAGTATTTAGCTTGGCCGGGTTACTTAGCTTGTCGCATCACACTTACCTGATAGGCTTGCAATTGAAGTAGTGGTTCCACTGTCTCAGTACTATCGAGCTTCAACCAAGTTCCGGCTGGGCAAGGCATTTGCTGTTGCTGTTGAGTGAAATTCATCACAAACAGATAACGGTAAGCCTCATCTTCTCGCACCGTTACAGAAAGCCCTGCAGGTAACTCATCCACCCAGCGATTCACGCCATGCTGCGCCGCGATTTGCTGGTAGAACTGCAGGTTAAAATCAAGTTCGGTACGTGCTGCGATGTAGTAGGCGCAACCTTTACCCACGCGGTTTTTAGTCAGCATGGGTGAGCCGCTGAACATATCTGAGCTGTAATGCGCCAAGGCTTCGGCGCCTTCCAAATGAATATGTTCCATAAGGTGTTTGGCCTGAAACTCACCGCTAATGGCTAAAGGCGAATTGGCGTCCATCACAAAAGACACACGTTCGTGCTCATAAAGCGAGTCGATTTCTTCTGCCCAAATACCCAAAGTGCGGCGCAGTGGACTACCCTCTCCCCCTGGGAATCCACCCAAGAAGCACAGGTCTGATTCATCAACAATGCCGCTCCAATAGCTCACCACTAGCGTGCCACCCTGTTCAACAAAGGCGGCTAAACGTTCGGCTACGCCGGGTTTAATCAGATAAAGCATCGGCGCAACCAGCACCTTGTAGGGGCTAAAATCGCAAAGCTGCTCGATGATGTCGCAGTTGATCCCTTGCTGCCAAAAGCCACGGTAATGGTCGCAAACGGTTTGCTCGTAGAACATGCCTTGGTTACGCGGTCCTGAGGCGTCGTCTAGCGCCCAGCGGTTTTCCCAATCAAAGATCACCGCCACTTCTGCTGGCGTTTGGCTACCGGCGAGTTCTTGGATTTGTTGCAAGTACTCACCCACCGCACTCACTTCTCGGCCAATTCGAGTATCAACATGGCCAACGTGATCGACCACCGCGCCGTGGAATTTCTCCACCGAGCCGCGGCTCTTGCGCCATTGGAAGTACTGTACCGAATCCGAACCATGCGCCACCGCCTGTAGTGACGACAATACATGCATGCCGTCTTTCTTCAGCTTGGTAATTGGCTGCCAGTTAGTTTGACTAGGCGTCGATTCCATTAATAAGAAAGGCTGTTGCTTTAAACTTCTCATTAAGTCGTGGTACATCGCGATATAACACCCTGTGGCCACGTCATCTTGCTCGCCATGCCATAGTGGATAACTGTCCCACGAAATTACATCAATGGTTTTGGCCAATTCCCAGTAGTTGTAATCGTAAAAATACTCCATGAAATTGGCGGTAGTGGGCAGTGCCGGATTGAGTTCTTTTAAGGGTGCGATTTCGTGACGGCAGAAGTCACTGACCCGCTGGGTACAAAAACGCTTCCAATCCAACTTCAGCCCATGCACTGAGTTTTCACCAATCGGAGAAGGTGACTCAATCTGCGCCCAGTCGCTGTAGTTGTGGCTCCAAAAGGTAGTCCACCACTGCTTATTCAGTGCATCTAAACTGCCGTACTTGTCTTTTAACCAGCCACGAAAGGCGTCTTGGCAGTAATCACAGTGGCAGTCGCCACCGTATTCATTTGATACATGCCAACCAATCACCGCCGGATGCTGGCTATAACGCTCGGCCAGCTTACGGTTGATAATTGCTACCTTTTCGCGATAGTTAGGCGAGCTATAACAATGGTTATGGCGTTCGCCATGTAAGTGCTTAGCTCGCTCACTATTCACTCGCAGTACATCGGGGTAGCGCTGCGATAACCACGCAGGACGGGCACCACTTGGCGTAGCCAAAAATACATCGATGTTATGGCTGGCTAATCGTTCTAATACCTGATCCAACCAGTCAAACTGAAACTCTCCCTCGCTGGGCTCTAACATGGCCCAGCTAAAGATCCCCACCGACATCACATTGCAGCGGGTTTGCTTCATTAACTCGATGTCTTTTTCTAAAATATCGGGCCTATCCAACCACTGTTCGGGGTTATAGTCGGCCCCATGCAATAGTCCCTTCACCTTAGGCAAGATGCCTTGTTTACTGCTCATTACTGTCCCTTAAATACTTCTAGTGAGGGTAAGGCATTGCCTTGAAAATCAAATAGCGCTTGGTTTTCCCAAGAGTTACCCATGTCCCACTTATCACCGCTGTAGTCCATACCCGCTTCGGTAGACCAAGTAGCACCATCAATCGGTAACCACGCTGGCTCCCAGTAGTAGATGCCTAAACCTTGTTGATTGGGTAGTTCGTTAAGTAAGGTCATGATATCGGCGAGGTATTGGGCTTGGCCATTTACCGAAATTTCATAACCCTCGATGGGCGTGGTTTCAGAATAGGCATTACCTAAAGCATCACCATTTTCACTGGTGAAAGGGAAAGAGGTTTCCACCAAGACAATTGGCTTGTTATAGCGCGCTATAACATCTTCCATATTGGCTTTTACTTTATCCATGGGGCCGTGCCACCATGGGTAATAAGACATGCCAATTACATCGTAATCGACATTCTGTTTAGTGATTTCATCAAACCACCAGCGGAACAAACCGTTGTCACCGGCTTCGGCCAAGTGCAGCATAATCTGAATATCTTTACCGCTGTCGTTATCGTGAACCGCTTGGATACCGGCTTTTAGCAGCAAACCGAGGCGGTCAAACTCTTTACCGTCTTGGCCCCAGCTTTTTCCATCTGGCCATAACATGCCGCCATTTAGCTCGTTACCCACTTGTACCATGTCTGGCACGACTCCAGCGGCCTTATGCGCTTGCATCACTTCAGCGGTATAGTCGTAAACCTTTTGAGTGAGGTTCTCAAAGGTGAGTTGATCCCACTCTTTAGGTTTTTGCTGCTTCTTAGGATCAGCCCAAAAGTCACTGTAATGGATATCTAATAGGAAGCTCATGCCATTTTCTTGAGCGCGTTTACCCAACTCAATTGACTTGGCTAAATCGCTGTTACCGCCACCAAATGCATCGCCGTTGGCTGCGGCTGGATCCACCCATAAACGAGCACGAACCGAGTTAACGCCGTTATCTTTTAGAATTTTTAATAGGTCTTGCTCACTACCTGCTTGGTAGTACTTGCCGCCTAGGTCTTCAATAACCGGCAACATTGAGATATCCATGCCACGAATAAAGTCAGCGCGTAAGCTGGGGGCAACAATGGTGTAGTCTTCGTTTTTATTTAAGGTAGTAGCAGACTGACAGCCAGTAAGAGCCACTGCCGCAGCAATCACTGCGAGCTTAAATGTTGTTTTCATGTTGTTCCTTCCTTTGATTAGCCTTTGGTACTACCCGCAGTTAAGCCGGAGACAAAGTATTTCTGTAGTGATAAATAAAGCAGCGCAACCGGGATCGAAATCAGTACCGCGCCTGCCGCGTAGGTGGTGTAACTCGCCCCCATTTTTTCCACTACCAAGTTGTACAAACCGATTGGCAGTGTGTAGTTTTCGGGGCTACGTAAAATAGTGGTAGCAAGGATGAAATCGCCTAGTGGTCCGGTGAAGGAGAACAAGGCTACCACCGCAATAATGGGTTTAGAGATAGGTAAAATAATCTCTAAAAAGATCCGAATATTGCTGGCACCGTCCATTTTTGCTGATTCGTCTAAATCTTTTGGAATGGCATCTAAATAGCCCTTCATCAGATAGGTATTCATCGGGATCATGCCGCCCACGTACACCAAGACTAAAGCCAAGTGGCTATTAATTAATCCCAGCATCTGTGCCAAGACAAAGATCGCAATCAAGGCCGAAAACTGTGGGATCATCTGTAATAGCAAAAACAGCATCAAACCATTTTTTCTGCCTTTAAAACGAAACCGTGAAAAGGCATACGAGGTACAAGACACACTGATTAACGTTAATACCATGGTGAGAAAGCTGATTTTTAGGCTATTCCAAAACCAGGTTAGATAAGCGACTCGATCATTGGCGAACAGCGTCGCGTAATGACTCAAGGTCGGATTCTCGGGGAAAATGGATTCCCCCATAATGCTGTTACCAGGGTAAAAAGACGCGCCTACCGTCCATACCAAGGGGTAAATAATAATCACCGATACCAGCGCAATCAGCGCATAACTCAGGCTTAGGCGAATACGATTACTGCGTTTAATACTCATATTCTTAGCGCGCCTCTTCTTTAAATGACTTAGTCATACGGAACTGCCATAGGGCGATGCCTACTACCACAATGGACAACAGCAAGGTGATAGCCGAGGCAATACCGTATTGCGATGACGACATGGTGAGTTTGTAGATCCACGACACCAAAATGTCGGTACCACCGGCATTGCTACCTATCACCGCCGGCCCGCCGTTGTTAAACAGATAAATAATGTTGAAATTATTAAAGTTAAAGGTGTATTGAGTAATCAAAATCGGAGCAATTGAATACAATACCAAAGGCAGCGTAATGGTTTTAAGCTGCTGGAACTTACTGGCGCCATCCATGGTGGCCGCTTCGTAAAGATCGTTGGGAATGGCTTGCAGCACACCGGTAGTCATGGCAAACACAAAGGGAAAGCCCAACCAAGTTTGAATCATAATTAAGGCGACTTTGGTCCAGAATGGATCGGTTAACCAAGCCTTAGGCTCAATACCGAAGAAGTCCAAAATCACATTGTTAATGACCCCAAAGCTGTCGTTGAACATACCGGTAAAGATCAGAATGGTCACGAAGCCGGGAACCGCCCAGGGTAAAATAAAGATGGTGCGGATCAGAGACTTACCTTTTAAGTCTTTCTGATTAACTAAAATCGCTAACAATACACCCACGGTACATTGCAGGGTTGAGGCCAATAAGGTCCACACCACGGTCCACTGCAATACATCGAAGAAAGTATTACGCCACAGGTTGACCTGGAAAATATTAAAGAAGTTTTTCAGGCCTATCCAATCCACCAATTTGGCAGGAGGAGAGTTATATAAATTGTAATTGGTAAAGCCAATGGCAAAACCAAAGATGATGGGAAATACCACCACAAACACCAGCAAAATGAATCCGGGACTAATCATTAAATAAGGGAAGCCCGCATTAATCACATTGCGATATTGCACTCGTAAAGAATTAAGCTCTCGGCCTTCATCCAACAACTTACCGTTTTTATAGGCGTCGTTAATGCTTAATAGATAAATAACCAAGCCAAACAACATCACCAGCGCGGCAATAATGCCTTCAGCGAGTAGGAACACTGAATTATCTTCGGGAAGAGTCTCTCCCAAGGTAGTGAGTCCCCACATACCGTGAGCAATAAAATCACGACTCACTCCGTAGAAACTGACAAGCAAAACCAGAAAAATCACGCCTTTGACAAACTGCCGGTTATAAAACTGGCCAAAGCCGGGTATAAACGCTAGCGCGGTGGCAGTCACGCGATGCGAGCGATATAAGCCGCTATCTTGCTCTAGGCGTTTAGTCATGTCAGACATCTTTTACAACTCCATTTTGGAAAACATTCGGTTAGATACCAGCCACTAGAGCTGGTATCACTCACCGAACTTACTGCTACACGCCTATAAGCCCATCATTGCGTGGTTGGCTTCAATTTGCATGCTGATACTCTCTACCGCTGCATCTAAAGCACCTTTAGCATCTTGCTTATCGGTAGCAATGAGCTGCAGAGCACTGTTGGCTGGGCCCCATACTTCGTTCATTTCTGGGATCGAAGGCATAGAGGTAGCGTGCACCGATTGCAAGGCAACAGCGCGCGCACCTGGGTCGTTTTTAATCACAGGGTCATTCACCAAGGCAGCTACCGCTGGTACTTCACCGGTCAGTTCAAAACGACGCTTAGCGTTATCAAAGTTATTAATAAATTCAATAAACTGCTGTGCTAACTGTTTGTTTTTAGAGAAAGTAGAAATGCTGTAGCTCTTCACGCCCATGAACGAGCCCATTGGCTCACCCGATGGCAATTTAGGCAGAGGAGCTACCCCGTAGTTAACACCAGCTTCTTTATAAGGCTGTAATGCCCAAGGCCCAGTTTGCACAATTGCGGCTTTGTTGGCGGTAAATAGGGAATCAATGGCATTTAAACCGTTATTACCAATAATACCGGTGGGGAAAGCGCCCGATGTGTAAAACTTTTGAATAAACTTAGCGCCTTCAACCGCGCCATCGGTGTTTAATAGTACTTTGTTAGGGTTGTAAGAGCCGTCGTCGTTTTTCGCAAATACGTCGCCGCCCATACCTTTTAAGATGCCGTAGCTGTAGTAAATTTCATCCCACTTAGCTAATAAACCATATTTATCTTGCTCACGGAATTTAAGTGATAAGTCATAAATTTCATCTAAGGTTTCTGGCAATTCATCAATTAGGTCTTTGTTGTAGACCATGAACACCGTTTCAACGGATTTAGGTAAACCGTATAAGGTGCCGTTGTAAGTTAAGGCATCAATCGATGATTGGCTGAAAGTATTCACTACAGCCGCTTCGGATTGAATCGGGGCCAACAAACCTTGAATCACTGCACCGCCAATTTGGTCGTGTGGAATCAAAATAACATCGGGTCCGGTGCCAGCGGGGCCATCCATGCGTAACGATTCAACCTGTCCGCCATAAGGCATTTCTAATACTTCAACTTTCACATCATGCTGTTTTTCAAACGCGGCAACCGCTTCCTCATTCCCGAAAGACTTCTGAATATCTTCCCACACTAGCAAAGATTGTTGGGCCAATGCCATGGGTGAACACACTAATGCCATCGCTGCAGAAATTGCACTGATATTTTTACTAAATTTATTGATTCCCATAAAATTTCACGCCTTGTGTTTTGGTAAAAATAAAATTTGTGGTGCAAATATGCGCCGATATGGTATTTTTTCCATACAACTTAATCATTGATGTGATCAAAATCACTGAAAACGATGAGCATTGTGACGAACGAATCAGGCGGGAAATAAAATTTACTAAAAATAAATGAGGTTTGTCACACAATATTTACTTTTTTTTATCATAAGGAAATTTAGATGTCTTCTATTCAACTAGCTAATATCGTCAAGCGCTTTGACGACACCCAAACCATTCATGATGTTAACTTGTCCATCGAAGAAGGGGAGTTTGTGGTGTTTGTCGGCCCATCTGGTTGTGGTAAATCTACTCTGCTACGAATGATTGCCGGGCTTGAAGAAATCAGTGGTGGCAACATTTCCATCGCTGGCAAAGTGGTTAACGATACGCCGCCTTCAGAGCGCGGTGTCGCCATGGTCTTTCAATCCTATGCTCTCTACCCACACATGACCGTGGCAGAGAACATGAGCTATTCGCTTAAAGTGAACAAGGTGCCAGTAGAAGAACGAGAGAAAAAAATTAAGTTGGTCGCTAAGGCGCTGCAATTAGAGCACTTGCTTGACCGTAAACCGGCGCAGTTATCGGGTGGCCAACGTCAGCGGGTCGCCATTGGCCGTGCTATTGTGCGCGACCCTAAAGTATTCTTATTTGATGAACCGCTTTCTAACCTTGATGCTGAGCTACGTGTAGACATGCGTTTGCATATTGCTAAGCTGCACCAAGAACTTAAATCAACCATGATTTACGTGACTCACGACCAAGTAGAAGCGATGACGCTGGCCGATAAAATTGTGGTACTTAGAGATGGACGCATCGAGCAAGTGGGTTCGCCAATGGAGCTGTACCATCAACCTAAAAACAAGTTTGTGGCGGGCTTTATCGGATCTCCTAAAATGAACTTTTTAGCCTGTAACGTTAGCGCCTGGGATGAGCTAAGCCTAACGGTCAAGCTGGAATCGGGTCATGAAATGATACTGCCAATTCAAATTAGCCAACAGGCGGTTGGTGAGTCTCTAACACTGGGAGTACGCCCCGAACACCTGGCCACCGAAACCAATAGTTTAGCACTTGATTTCCAATGTGAAGTGGTGGAACGACTAGGCGGAATGACCTATGTATTTGGCCAGTGTCATGGCATTGATAACTTCAAATATCTCAATCACGGAGATACCGAAGTTAAGCCGGGACAGTCAATTTCTCTATACACCAGTGCCGATCAATTGCAAATATTTGATCCTAAAGGCGATGCGCTTTCATTTACTTGCGTAAACTTAAGCCATTAAAATAGCGGGGCTAAAGAGCAGCAATTCTCTTTAGCCGTCGTCAATCACTCTCTAACGATGACTTAACAGTAGGTATAACTTGGCCACACTCAAAGATATTGCACGACACGCGAATATTTCGACTTCTACGATTTCGAGGTTTCTGAATGAAGACCCGACCTTAAGCATTAGTGAGCACAAAAAAAAGGCCATTCTTGAAGCCGTTGAGTCGCTGGCTTATCAGTCGCCCAAACGCAGTAAAAAGCAATTCACTCAGGCGAAGGTGGCCGAGCCCAGACCGAGTGAATCGCCACTGCAGCGTCAAGAGCTGCTAATCGTTAACTTTTTAACCCCCACTCAAGAGATTGACGACCCTTATTTCACCTCGATACGCGCCGGTATTCAAAATCGTAGTTTACAAAAAAACATCAACTTACAAGTGCTTCATCTCGACCAAATTGATAATAATTTGGAACTGATTCGGCAGTCACCAGCGGTGGTCGCGGTAGGTCATTTCAGCGCTAAGGCAACCCACACATTGTATACCACTAACCCCAACCTAATTTTTGTGGATACCAACCCACTGGGGGCTAAAACTGATGCAGTATTAATTGACCGTTTCGCCCTAGCCTACGACTTAATGCAACATGTGGTGGCTAGCGGTTGTCAAAGACCGGCTTTTATTGGCAATAATGAAGCCCGCTTACATGCCTTTCAACAGGTCACCAAAGCTCATGGTTTATATCATGATGAATTGTGTAAAGTGAGCAAAGAATATTGTATTGAATCCGGCTACCAAGCCACCAAAGAGATGCTGCAACTCAAGGCCTTACCCGATGTGGTGTATGCTGCCACCGACATGGTGGCGATAGGTGTTTATCGCGCCATTTATGAGCACGGTTTATCTATTCCTGACGACATTCAAGTGATTGGCACCAACGATATTGCCTCGGCTCGTCACATGAGCCCCAGCCTCACCACCATGCGTTTGTTTCCTTTTGAAATGGGCGAAGCGGCCATCGATATGTTTATTGAGAAAATCGAAGGTAGAAAACACACCAAAACAATTTATTTTGGCCACGAGTTTATTTGGCGAGATAGTTTTCCGAAACGCTAGTGAGCTTTGGCTAGCGCCCTCTCCCTCAGGCTGACATTTTTCTGAGTACAAGCGCGATCACCGCCGCTTTTTAACAGTAAATTTACCAAGCTAATACTTTTAATCCTCACAATTCACCAAATTAAAACATATCAAATGCGCAATTTTTGATATCCCACCCGCTACTTCCACTATCCGCTGATATATTTTTCGCTGGCAACATCGGAATGCCAAACAAATTATTAAGGGATAAAATCAAAATGCTAAAAATCATTAATATGCTGCTCCTGTTAGTGGGCTTTACAGTTAGCAGCTACTCACACGCCTTAGTTAAAGGGGCTGACATTAGTTGGATAACCCAAATGGAAGACAGTGGTTATGAATTTTATAACGACTGGGGATACCGCCAAGATGTGCTATCGATTTTACGCGACCATGGCATGAGTGCGGTTCGCTTGAGAGTGTGGGTTAACCCTAGCAATGGCTACTATAACTCGTTGAATGATGTGATTATTAAAGCCCAGTGGGCGAAAGCTGCCAACATGGATGTGATGATAGATTTTCACTACAGCGATACTTGGGCCGATCCTGCCAACCAAAGCAAACCCGCCGCATGGGCTTCACTTAACTTTGAGCAGTTGATGGGGCAAGTATGGTCTTATACTAAAACCTCACTAGAAGCGCTGAAAAACGCCGGAATTACTCCTAAATGGATCCAAATTGGCAATGAAACCAATAACGGCATGCTGTGGTATGAAGGAATGGCTTCCAATAATATGCGCAACTATGCTTGGCTCTTTAACAGTGGTCGTAATGCTGCAAAAGAGGTCTTTCCAAACGCTAAAGTGATTATCCATCTGGCTAACTGCCACGACAACGCCAACTTTCGCTGGATCCTCGACGGCTTACAAAGCAACAGCGCTTGGTGGGACGTTATCGGGGCCTCTTCTTACCCAACCAACGCTACCGGGCTAACTTGGCAACAAGCTAACCAACAATGCCTTGGCAATTTAAATGACTTAGTTAATCGCTATGGCAGCGAAGTGATGATCAGCGAAATTGGTGTGCCTTGGGATCACCCTGAAGCCAAAACCATTGTTGCCGATATGATTAGTAAAGTACGTCAAGTTAATCGCAACAAAGGATTGGGAATATTCTATTGGGAGCCACAGGCATACAGTTGGCAGGGTTATACTCTAGGTGCTTGGAACCCTTACACCAGAAAACCGACTTCAACACTTGATGCCTTTCTAGAATAGAGCCCCAACTACTTCACAACTGCGCCATCTAGACTCTCGCTTACACCTATTTTACCTGTAATAACTTAGTCATAATAAATGATGGCGCCACACCGACAAGTCGTGGAACCCAAACAACAACTTTGGTATAACAGGCAACACGCACCTAAGGTGGGTTTGGCCACCATCGCTAAATTCGATGGCAATGGCTTTGCCCGTACCTTAACTTACCGTCACTGCACGCGAGCAGTGAACACGCAATAAGGGATCAATATGGCTAGAACAGTATTTTGCCAACGTTTGAAAAAAGAAGCCGAAGGGCTCGATTTCCAACTTATTCCAGGAGAACTTGGCAAACGGGTTTTTGATAACATCAGTAAAGAAGCTTGGGCTGAGTGGCAAAAAAAACAAACCATGTTTATCAATGAAAAGAAACTTAACCTGATGAACCAAGAAGACCGAGAACTGCTGCAAGCCGAAATGGTGAAATACCTATTTGAAGACGGCGAGGTCGACATCGAAGGCTACACTCCCCCCGCCAAATAAACATAGTTACCCAGCCAGTGAAGCGGGCATTAGCTTTGCTCACTGGCTAAGCTTGCCAAGCCTGGTTTTTGTCAACATGCTTAATCTGCCCATTTGTCTTAACCAAGCACTCAAGGTTGATCCATTTCGGGAAATACCGCCGCTTATTCCATAGTTACGCCACTTCGCGCTAATTGTTTTTCTGTTATGCTAAGTACTTCAACTGGTTAGGGACGAATCATTGGTGGCTTGGAAAATCCTCAGTATTATTGCCCCCTTAGTATTGATTGTGATGCTGGGGCTGTTTTATGGCCGTAAGCACCGCCCCGATATTAGCGCGGCCAATCGTATGAATATGGATATTTTTTGCCCTGCATTAATCTTTTCCGTATTAGCCGATACCCACTTAGAATTTAGCCATTATAGTCAATTAATGATTGCCGCCATTTGGGTGGTATTAGGCTCGGGTTTACTGTTACTCCCCTTGGTTAAACTCTATCGGCTTAATCCCCGCACCTTCCTTCCGCCAATGATGTTCAATAATGCGGGAAACCTAGGGCTGCCACTGATCATTCTGGCCTTTGGTGAAAGCGCGATGCCAATTGCGGTGATCCTATTTATAGTGGAAATGCTGCTGCACTTTTCCGTGGGTTTATACTTCATCGATCCCAAAGCCAAAATTCACACTAGCCTACGTATTCCGGTTATTGTGGCCGCAATTTTAGGGATTGTGTGGGGTAGCTTAGCTCTACCCTTGCCAACGCTGCTGGCAACACCCATCGATATGCTGGGACAAATTTCAATCCCGCTTATGCTATTTACTCTTGGAGTACGCTTAATTGATGTTGATTTAAAAGATTGGAAAGTGGGCTTAATTGGTGCGATAGCCTGCCCGCTTAGCGGCTTGGTTTGTGCTACTTTGGCGTTGTGGTTACTGCCTTTACCAGCCACTCAGCAAGCCAGTTTGATCTTATTTGCGGCTCTACCGCCCGCCGTTTTAAACTTCATAATTGCCGAGCAATATCAACTCGAGCCCCAGCGCGTTGCCTCAATTGTAATGTTAGGTAACATCGCCAGCCTGCTATTCATCCCCTTAGCACTAATATGGGTTTTACCTTCAAGCTAAGTGACAAAAAACACAGTAATTACTAATAATATTGCACTTTTATCGTAAACCTGAGTAAGTCCACTATATTTATTTATAGTAAATAGACAGATGGATTAGACAATGAAAATAAGAACAAAATTTCTATTGTTGTTACTCGCCGGGGTGGTACTACCGGTACTGATCGTTTCCATTATTACCATCTTAAATGTCAGAGAAAATGCCAAACTTAACTTTGAACATCGCAGCGGTGCAGAGTTGGGTCACATCGACACCACCTTCTCAATATATTTAAATGGCTTAGCTGAAGATGCTCGTTTCTTGGCTAATGCATCGGCTATCAAACAGCTCGATCATTCCGTAACAACCTATATAGATAAACCCAGCCAAATGATGCGTACCGATAGCATCGGTGGAGTTGAGCAACAAGCCTTTGAATTGATGAGCCAGTTTGGCGAAGCTCGACCAGATCTGGCCTATGTATACTTGGGCATGGATCATGGCGGCTACATTCAGTGGCCACTAGGTAACAACGCCGCCAACTATGATCCCCGTAAGCGCCCTTGGTATCCGCAATCGATTGATGCTCGCTCTCCTATACGAGTTGCCGCTTATCAAGACATCACTACCAAGGCCCCGCTACTCGATTACTTAATGCGTTTTGAAGGACAAAATGGTGCCTACGGTACCGTTGGCGTAGATGTGACCCTAAACAAGCTGACCGAGCTGATTAAGAAAGTAAAATTTGGTCAGCAGGGCTACGTCATCATGATTGAGGATACTGGCAATATTCTAGCCGACCCTTCCAATCAAGATAACCTATTTAAGGCGCTTAGTGAGGTGGGGACTTATCAAGAGGTGAACAATGCGTCCACCGGACTCCATCAAATTGAAATGAATGGCCAAACTTGGTTAGCCAATGTGTATCTCTCTCCCGAACTCAATTGGCGCTTTATCGGCTTTATGCCCACCGGCGAAGTGTATCAAGAGGCCAACTCTTTAATAACATTGATCTTGGGCGTTGCAGTGATAATGGTCTTGCTATTCTTGGCCATCGGTTACGCCTTAATGAATGTAATAACCAAACCGATGCTCACCATCACCGAAGGTTTAGAGGGCATAGCTTCTGGCGAGGGCGACCTTACCCAACGGCTCAATATTCAAGCTAAAGACGAATCGGGACAAATGGCCAGCGCCTTCAACCGCTTTGTTGAGTCCATCAGTGTGTTAGTGGGGCGCATCAAAGAAAACAGTCAACAAGTAGACAAATCAGCGATACACGCCAATGACTTATCTAGCAAAATGAAGCACATTGCCGAGAGTCAACTGGCGGCGGTAGAGCAAGTCTCTACAGCCTTCCACGAAATGGTGGCCACCTCTAACGAGGTGGCGTCCAACTGTAGCCAAGCAGCTTCCAGTGCCGATGACAGCCAACACCAAGTGGAAGAAGGGCATCAATTAATTCAAGATACCGTACAGGCGGTGAGCTTACTAGAAGCCACTTTAAACGACTCCAATCAGGCCATGGATGCACTTTCTCAACAGTCGGCCAATATTACGGTGATACTCGATACTATTCGTGGCATCGCCGAACAAACCAACCTGTTAGCGTTAAATGCGGCGATTGAAGCGGCTCGCGCCGGTGAGCAGGGCCGTGGCTTTGCGGTGGTAGCCGACGAGGTGAGAACCCTAGCTGGGCGCACCGCCGAATCAACCGAAGAAATCGACAAATTACTCACCAACCTGCGCCAACAAACTGGCAATGTGGCACAAAAACTCTCTAGCAGCATCGAGCATTCAAGCACTACGGTTAACGCAACCCAGCAAACCAGCACGGTGTTTCAAGCTATCTTGCAATCGGTATTAACCATTCGCGATATGACCACCCAAATTGCGGCTTCAGCTGAAGAGCAACACTTGGTGGCTGAGGAGATTAACCGCAATATTACCGATATACACGATGGATCTAGCCAAGCTAATGAGGTATCACAACAATTAGAACTCAGCGCCAGCCAATTAAACGAGCTAGCCTCTGGGTTACAAGCTATGGTTTCTCGTTTCAAAACTAACTAAGTCACAGTAAGCAAGTAATCCAGTCAGCCAAGCGGGCTGGATTACTGCACAATAGTGACGCTTCCGCATCCACCAAGGACTATTCAGACGCTGCCACAAAGCGAGTAATTCGCTTCAATTTAGCAAACCTCTTATAACCCAACAGCAAACAAGAACAGCTGAATAAGAAGGGAAGGAAAACGATGGCGGCAGTCAAATAACGAGGACGAGAATCAAATAAATTTATGTACAGCAAGCTGGCTGTAGCCACCACAAAAAAGCCGCTTAGCAAATACCAAAATGCCGCCACGGCCCGCATGCCCATAGTGTATTCAGGGTAAAAGCGCACGCCCTTAGTTTGGTTAGTGTAAGCATAAGCAACAAAAACGCCGCTTTTAAGATCGGCCTCACCACTTAGCTCTAGAGAGTCACCTTGGCTAATTACCCAGGGCTCCCCCACGACTAAACGAACTACTTTATTTTGCTTCTCGCTGTTTAGTTCAATAGTCACTTCGGTTCGAGAGATCGCTTGCAAGTGACTGACTACACCAGATATTTTTTCCATTTACATCTCTTCATTATTTACAGATAGTTTCAGCAAAACAGGATAAGCATGAAGCTAAATCAATCCAGCACTGTTAAGATTTAGCTTCCATGACACTTAGCCTGCTCCCTACAATAGTTTATAAAAGTAGGCCGTCGCATCCAGTTGGCCATTTGAGCTACGCGCAAACTGTGGAATTTGCCCCGCTTGTTGATAGCCAATAGCGCTATATAAGGATGAAGCGACATCCCCAACACGTGTATCTAGTACCAATAACGACAAACCCATATCAGCGGCGCAGCGCTCCATACGCGCCATTAATAACTTACTCAGGCCCTTACCGCGTTGGCTGGTATTTACCATGAGTTTTTCAATCTCTCCTCGATGACTTGCATTGGCTTTCGTCGATAAAGACAGTTGCACACAGCCCACCACTTGCTCTTGCTCAAGAGCAATAAACAATTTTCTGGTTCCGGCCTGAATCTCGGCTTCGACACTTTGCCAATAGGCTGCCACCTCTTGCAGATTGGCTGGGCTTAAAAAACCTAATGAAGCGCCACTGTCAATGGCATCGGCCAACAGAGCATGTAGTTGCAGGGCCACACTTGAAGTGGACTGAAGCTGTTTAATTTCCACTGAGTTCTCCATAACTTAAGTTTCCCGCCCAACAGGTTATTTAAATCGCAATGCCTTGGTTCATTCCAAACAAAGCTTGCACCCGAGTCTCTACTAGCTCGCCATTAAAAGTGACAAGTAGTAGGCAAGAGCGGCTTGACTGCGAACATCCAATTAATTCTCCGGTACGGTTCCAGATACTGCTATTGCCGCAGGTTGCCCAACCACCAGTCGTTGAAATGTGATTACTGAGCAATACTGAAAACTGCTGTTTGGCTGCTATTTCAGACAATATCTTGGCATCGTCGATAAATCCAGAACCCGATATTAAAGCACTCACCAGGTAGATATCGGCCCCCTTATGACGAGCCTTAAGAGAATGTTCCGGGGCGGCAAAATCGGCGCATATAGCCAGAGCAATGCGTTGTCCTTTTAGGCTAAACAAATAATCTTGATGACCCGGCGAACAATACTGTTGTTCACCCGAATGCAGATATTGTTTGGCATAGAACTCGACCTTACCATCTGAAAAACAAATCACCGCACCAATCATTGGTTTAGCCCCGGCTTTACTGCGCAGTGGACAACCGGCTATCAGCATGACCTTATGCTGCACCGCAGCGGCGGATAGCGCCGCAAAATTATCGGCCTGCTCTGCCACTGCCAATTGTTCTGCCATTTCCAGCTCATAACCGCTCAAAGAAAGCTCTGGAAAAACCACCAGATCGGCACCCTGTGATGCTGCTTGAGCAATGGCATTAAGGTGAATGGCTAAGTTTGCGCTCAGATCGCCTTTAACAACTGGGAGCTGAGCCAAGCTAATGGTGAGTGACTTACTCACGGATTTTCCTTGTTTGTTGGCACCACATGGCCAAAGGCCTTAAGCTATTCAAAAATTTGATAATGGCGAACCACATTTTGGCTAATTGCCCCCCAAAGTGAAGCCTGCACTCGCTGCTGATGTTGCTCAAAAGCCGCCTTATCCACAAACTCTTCATACACATCGAAACGCAGCGAATTACCGGGGTGTTCGGTGACCGAGAAACAGATACAACCGGGCTCTGCTCGGCTTAATTGCACATGCTTGGGCAAGGCCGCTTTAACCCTTGGCAAGTCCTCTTCAGGCACCAAGATAAATCCCTTTAGGATAACTTTGCTCATGTCCATCCTAGGCGCACAAGGGCGCCATATTATATTGATTTAACTTGTCCTGACTCAGCACAAAGTCGCTAAGTCTTTTAGACTAACGGTTTTCCAAACGGCTGTAGTCAAGGATCCCTGAACTAACCGGCTCGGCTTGTAAATAACGCTGATGTAAACGGTCACTATAAGGCCAGAAAGCCGCATTGGTGCGACGCACCCCATAGTTTTGCATGAAGTCTTGGTAATCGCCTTCATTCTTGGCCTGCAATAGCTGCTGCTCTAGCTGAGCTAAATCTGCTTGCTTCACTTGCCAGAATGCGCCGGGATAAGCCCCCACTAAACCGGGTAGCAAAGACAAATAGTCTTGGTCAGGCAAACGGTTATCTTTCTCTAAAAACAAGCTGGAGATGTTGCTGTGAGCGTTATGCCGCAATAGCGTGTAATAGCGCGATGTGGCTGTTTCTGGCTGGTCGACTTGAATGAAGGTCACCTGAGGTAACAGCTTCACTGCACCTCCTTGCCAAGCCTCAATGTGTTGAGCAAAGCTCATTACTTCAGCCGGATCTTGGAGAGCATCTAGTTGATATTTATGGCTAAGTACCGGTGCCACTTTGTCATGCAGCATCTTATAAAACTGCGATTTGGCCGGGCGGTCCGAGTCAAACTTAATTGCGCTTTTAAAGAAAGCTTCTTGAGGGCGCGACTCAACAAATTTGACGATGCTTTTATCTGCACCCACATACCAACTGCGCAATTCATCGTAACGCTCTTGCGCTGGCAAGAACGAAGCAAAACTAAACTCCCCTTCCATACGCAAAAAGTCCATATACATGCGAGTCACTAATTGATGGCCTAAGTTTCCGTAGGGGTCAAAGCCTGCCACCAACAGATAATGGATGCGTTCAAACAAAGGGTAATCAATAACCCATGCCGTTTTAGGTTCGCGACCTACTAGGCCCTTAACCACGCTGGCACTATCAAAATGGCGAAAAATCGTTAGCGCGGCATTGTCGTTGTTACCCTCTCCATCCCAGAGTAAATCTAGATTAAGCTTACCGCCGTCTTGATTTATCCATTCTCGAACAACGCCGATTCTAGCGTTAATGTAATTTTCGTAACGCTTGGAGTAATCCAACCAAGTACGGATTGGCAATACATTGCTTTGCTCAACCGTTGGCATTCTCATATGTTCACTTTGCTCAGCCAAAAACTGAGCTTCTTTTTCTTCATAGGTATTATCGGGATTGGTGAAAAACACCCAGAAATGATCTTGAATCACATTCAGCGCCACCTGTCCTCTGCATACAGGCCCTTTCATAAAGCCCATAATAAAGGTTTCCGCATCGTCCAATAAAAAGCGGTAACGCGAGTTCAGTGGTAAATCAAGATAGGCAACAAAGGGATTACCCGCGACCTTCGGCTCATAGCTAGGCAGGCTATCGACCTGAATGTCATCGGCCAAGAACCAGCGAGTCCAACGCTCTGCTCTTGCCTTATCTAAACGGTAAGGAATATGGGTTTTTACCACGATACTCTCGCGCTCTGGTGCTAAGCGGTAATACACCCGCTCTACTCCAGGGTTATCGTAAGGACGACGCGTGGAAATTTCATCAATCGGTTGGCCCGAAGGGGTACGCGAACGCACCAACTTGAAAAAGGCTGGGCGAGTATGGCTGTCTTCGGCAAAGTATAAATGGGTGATATACAAATGCTCATAGATGTAACGCGCCATCAATTGCTGCTTCAAGCTATCACCATTTAGGAAAGCTTCCCACTGCTCCACCTGAGCTTGCATTTGTTGGTGTAATTTCAAGCTATCAGCCATCGGCGCACCTTTGGCCAGCCAAGCAGTGAGCGTATCAAACTCTTCATCGCTTAAAGGCGGCAAACCATAAGGCATACCCCATTCTGGATGCGAAGCCTGAACTTTGGCATAACCTTCAATCCCCACACATTGCTGGGCACGGTCTAAAGAAAAGTCGTAAGCATTCGGGTCAAGAATCGCTTCACCGGTTTCACCATGAGTGCGTTTTTGTTGTAAGGCTTGGTACATCAGGCCCGCTTCGCGGTTGGCCTGTTCAGTTTGAGCGCGCTCGTTCAACACCGGTACAAAGCCCTTTTGCCGCCACATCTGGGTCGATTTAGCATCGGTATATAAACGGGTGGTGGGGTCGGCGGTGAGACGGGCAGCGTTATATACTCGCGCGGTGGTCACGCCTCGGTCAATCCCCGCAGCCGAAGTTAACTTCAATTGGCAAGGGGCGTCATAACAGGCATGACACATCACACAACGTTGGTCGAGGATCGGTTTTACTTCATCGATAAATTCAGCGGCTGGGGGATAATCTTCTGAATAGATACGGGTTTGCACGCTGGCTTCACCAAAACGCTGGTCAAATTGATTAATCAAAATGGTGGAACAGCCAGCCACAAACAGTAAAACCCAAAATACAGCAAAGCGTCTAATCATATCTTTTCCTTGATTATTTACAGCACTGGCTAGGCCAGCCTATTTCTGCGCAAGTATAACCGAACACTCACCAGCCAATCACCGCTAAACCAAAAATAAACGCGAAAAATCCACAAACAACTTGACACACAAATGATAACAATTATCATTTGCATGTGGAATTTAACAAGAGGAAAAACTCATGCTTAAAACAATCACTTTCGCCAGCATGCATTTTAGCATTGCCTTTTTGGTGACTTGGTTATTAACTGGCGACATTATGATTGGCGGTTTAGTGGCCATCGTTGAACCCACCATTAACAGCATCGCCTACTTCTTCCATGAAAAAGCCTGGTTAAAGTGGGGCTGGCACGTCGCCCATTAATTTAAGGAGTCACAGAATGTTAGACCAACAACGCGTTAATACCATGGATATTCATATGCTGGTGAGTATTGTTAATATGCAGATCCGCAATGACTTTTCCACGTTGACAGAGCTTTGCCAGTTTTACGAGTTAGACCAACAACAACTGCTACAGCGCATGGCCGCAGCGGGTTACCAACTACAAAACCAACAACAATTTACCGCAGCTTAAGTGCTTAAGCAGCCAATAAGCCACGGCCAAAGACTTGTTAGTTAAGCTTTAAACGCTTTGCTTATCAGACTGAATGACGCTATATACGCGATAAGCAAATACCAAAAAATAAACCTCTAGCAATTGCCCCGCTACCCGATTAATAAATAGCCAAAACTCTGCCGCCTGATGGGCCAATAAAAAGCGATGAATGCCCCACACTGGCACCATGGTTAGCCCTGCCACCACAATCACCCCCGCCAAAAGCTGCCATTTTAAAGGTTCGGTTTGTCGCCAACTATTACTAATGGCCTGAATCGGCGGTGTTTTATTCATCACACAATCAATGTCTGCTACCAGCAAGCGGCTGGCAATCACCAGACCGGGAAAAATGAAAAAGCTTAAGCCCAGCATCACTAAGCAAAAACTCATGGCAATTAACAAAA
>NZ_JBNKPP010000120.1:0-7554 GCF_050295395.1 Agarivorans sp. | reverse complement strand
ATGGCGACCTTAATAGCGATGCTGCCAGTACTGTTTTTCGCTACCTTCATTCTTAAGCAGCCGTTTTACTTTGCGGTATTTGGTTTAATCGCCATCGCCCTGCCGCTATTTTGCTGCTTTATTTGCTATAGCTTAATCTTCAAGCACCTGCCGCATCATTTATTTGTGTATATCTTTTGCGCCGCCTTTTTTAACGCGTTTTTATCTATTGTGCTGCATATTTCCGCTTGGTCACTGTGGTTGGCGCTGTGCGAAGGCTATAGCTGGGATTACCTTCAACAAAATTACCTGCTACTTATCCCGCTACTCGGCTTTCCCGAAGCGCTATTAAATGGCATGGCGATAACCCTAATGGTAATTTACCGCCCCTACTGGTTATATGATTATTCAGATCATCATTACTTTTAAAGCCAGCGCAGTGGCTTTGTTGTAATTGCGACAAGTGCTGCTTTGGTCATAAAAGTTGTTTTAACACCATATACTTAATCATTATAAATCAAAAGCTTAAACACACTCTGTCACGGCATGGTTCTTGAAACACTGATCTCTTTGTAGCGGCGAAGAGGTAAACGCGCAATGGACACCAAGCTAGATTGGTCAGCTTATTCTGAACAGGGCATGGGCGATGCCTATGCTGGCATACCTAAACACGGTGGCGACTTTGCCAAGGCGGTGGCGGTGTGCATTAATAGCGGCCACTGTGAGCGTGAACAGCGCGGCGTAATGTGCCCTAGTTTTCGGATTAGCCAAGATCCACTGCAATCTCCGGGTGGGAGAGTAAAACTGTTAAAACAGTGGCTTAACCGCGATCCTCAAGCCAAGCCCGACCCGCAGCTACTCAAGGATTTAAACAACAGCATGGATAGCTGCGTAGCTTGTAAAGGCTGCAAACGCGAGTGCGAAAGTAATCTCGACATAGCCCAAATCAAAGCCGAGTACTTGGCACAGCTGCCGATAAGCAAACGCGACCGCTTGCTGGCTCAGCTGCCACACTTGCTCTACCGCTTTGCTTGGCTTGGAAAACTAATAGCCTTACGCAATCACTGGCCGTTGCTAGCTCGCTTGGTGGATAACTACCTAGGTATCAGTGCTCAACTCAAGCTACCTGTACCAGCAAAAAAAGCCTTCGCCCCTAAACGCCAAGTTTACGCACCCTATCGTTATGCCCAGCCGCAACCGCCGCAGTCGGTGGTATTGTGGGTTGACCCTTTCACTGCGCTGTTTAAACCGCAGCATGCCAACGATGCCTTACACGTACTGCGCAGTGCTGGTTATAGCGTATGGGTAATTCATCCACAGTCACGGCCCGACAAAATATTAGACAGTGGCAGAAGCTTGTTTTCTAAAGGATTGATCGAGCCCGCCCGCCAGCAAGCACAACAACTCCTCACGGTGCTAGCGGTACATGTTCACTTTAAGCGGCCAATCATCGGCTTAGAGCCCTCAGCCCTGCTGATGCTACGGGATGAATACCTCAGCTTAGGCTTGGGTGAAGCAGCCGAAAAAACCGCCCAGCAGGCGCTATTATTTGAAGAGTTTTTAGCCCGCGAAAGCCAAAAGAGCGACTTCCACTTAGACCTGCGCCCCGGGCCGTTCAAACAGCCACTGCTAATCCATGGTCATTGCCATCAAAAAGCCGTGGGCGCGATGAAGTCGATGCGCCGAGTACTGCGCTTAGTGCCAGAGCTCGAATTCAAGTTTATTGAGTCCAGTTGCTGCGGCATGGCCGGTACCTTTGGTTTGGAGTCTGAGCATGTAGAGCAAGCTCGCGCCATGGCCGAACAAGGCTTAATGCCCAGTTTACGTGCCCAGCCAAACGCAGAAATTGTCAGCAATGGCTTTGCCTGCGCCTATCAAATTAGCCAACTGAGTGGTCGCCAGCCGATGCATTTAGCGAATGTACTCGCCGGTTGCTTGCCTGCGGCCAAAGGAAAACAATAGCACCCGTTAGTTGGCTTAGGCGAGCGACTAATGCCGTGGCTAAGCCAAATTCTGCACCTTTGACCAGGTGCAGACTTCGCCCATGGCACGCCCTGACTTTATTTAAACAAAATAAGCCCATTTGTTTCATTCACCAGCTCGCTAAACCCTCGACCTGTCAGCAATTATCGGTATGATAACAACACGGTTGCAATGGCTGTTAACAGCACCAAATTGCCTAAAGCTTAAATTGAAGGAATACCCATGTTTGCCAATCTCCCTCCTGCTAAAGATGACCCTATTTTATCCATAGGCATGCTGTTTAATGCCGATCCTCGAGAACACAAAATTGATTTGGGCGTGGGCGTCTATCGCAATGAACAAGGGCAAACGCCAGTAATGCAAGCTGTGACTCAGGCACAGCAGAATTTATTAGCCTCACAAACCACCCAAGCCTATATTGGCCTAGCGGGCAACGCCGAATTTAACCAAGCCATGCTAGACTTATTACTCAGCAACACCGCTGGCTACTCGCGCGCCATTGCCATGCAAACGCCCGGTGCCAGTGGCGCACTGCGCCTGCTAGCCGATTTAATCGCCAGCGCCAAGCCTCAGGCCAAGGTATGGTTGTCTACCCCTAGCTATGTGAACCATCAACCAATTATGCAAGCGGCGGGTTTAAGCGTTGATTTTTACCCCTATTTCGACCCCGCGACCAAGCAAGTTGATGAAGCGGCCATGTTAGAGCAAATCGCCAAACTAGGGCCCGATGATGTTGTGCTATTACACGGCTGCTGCCATAACCCAACCGGTGCCGATATTTCTCTAGAGGCGTGGCAACAAATTACCGAACTCGCGCTAAAAAACGGCTTCTTACCCTTTGTTGATTTGGCTTACCAAGGTTTTGGTCAAGGTATTGATGAAGACATAGCAGGGCTTCGCTACATGGCAGAGCATCTGCCAGAACTATTAGTGTCGTGCTCTAATTCTAAAAGTTTCGGTTTATATCGCGAACGCTGTGGCGCGGCCATCGTACTAGGCGAAACGCTAGAGCAGGCTAATAATGCCCGTGCCAAGTTGTTTGAATTGGCGCGTCGTAGCTATACCATGCCGCCTAACTGGGGCGCGGCCATCGTGGCCGAAATTTTAGGTAATCCGCAACTAACGCAGCTTTGGCAAAACGAGTTAAACCAAATGAGCCAACGCATGCGCAGCCTTCGCCAAGCCTTGGTTGAAGAGTTTACTAAGCAATCATCTAGCGAACGTTTCAACTACTTAAGTCAACATCAAGGCATGTTTTCATTAACCGGCTTCAGCCAACAACAAACCGAGCAACTGCGCGAGCAACACGCCATTTATGTGGTAGGCGGCGGTCGAATCAACATCGCCGGCATGGCCCAACAAGATATTCCTCATATTGTAGAAGCCTGCCTCGCCGTGGGAGCCTAAGCTCCCTAGTATAAATTTCTAGCCACACTGATCGATTAGCTAATTTACCGAGTTATTAAAGCAAGCTAACTGTTCAGTGAGGATAGATAAGTAACCCAGCCATTGCCGAATGACTTTAAACCAAATCTTTAGATTTAGTGCTTAAAATACGCTCTAATTTGGCGCTTAAACTAACGTTATTTTGACTTAAGTTGCTAATGTCTTGATGCGCTTCTGCTATCTCTCGACGTAATTGCTGGTTGTTTTGTTCCGTCAATTTGAGCTGGGTTTGTAGTTCTTTTATTTGGCTTTGCATGTTACCGGTGCCAATTTGCGCATCCAATATTTGCTCATCTAGCTGGCTTAAGGCTTGTTTAGTTAAACTATGACCCTGTTGCTCTTTATGAAGCTGCGCTTCTAAGTTACTAAGCTGCTGCTTTATTTCATTTAGCTGGCGCTCTTTAGCCATAACTCGGCTATCAGAATCGGCCATGGCACTGGTTAAATCAATTTGCGAATTGGCCGCGACTAATTGTTTCTTCACTTGAGCCAACTCGCTGGTAGCATCAAAGTATTTAGACTCTACACTCTCTAGTCGTTTAGCTAGCTCGGCTTGTTGCCGCTGGGATTTTTCTAGTTCAGGTAATACTGTTTCAAGCTGCGCTTCGGCGCTTCGGTTCACCGTATCCAAAGCCTGTTTATCGCCCTGTAAGGTAGCGACCTGCTGAGTTAGTTGCTGCAGTTGTTGACGTAAGAGCTCGATAGTTTTTGCATCATCTGTACCACGCTGCTCTAAGCTGTGAAGTTGCTCCGCTAGCTCGGCTTCTCGCTCAGCTGCTGCGGTTAAGGTTTGCGCATGTTCAGCTTGCTGGTGCAGCGCTTGTTGGCTCTGCTCTAACTGTTCATGCAAAGACTCGATTTGCTGAGCTAGCGCTTGCTGTTCAGTGCATTGCTGTTGGTGTTGCTCGCGCAACTGGGCGGCTTTAGCTTCCAGCTGCTGTTTGGTTTTAACCAGTACCGTCATGCGCTCATTCAGTTCGCATTGCTCGTCACTAAGCTGGCGGGTTAAAGCGGCTTCTTGCTCTTTTGCTGTAGTCATTTCTTGTAACTGGCGACGCAAGCTTTGCTCTAATTCAGACTGTTGCTGTTTGGCATTTTCCCCGTTTTGCTGATAAGCCTTTAGCTCATCTTGTACAGCAGCTAATTGTTCACTTAAGCGTTGTTTTTGTTGCTCTAACTGCTGGCACTGTTGTTGGCTGTTCTGTACGTCGGTCTGACTTTGCTCAAAGGCTTGCTGAACTTGTAGCTGAGCTTGCTTAAGTTTATCGATTTCACTAAATAACTCACCGGTTTTAGCGGCGGCGTGCTGTAGTTTCACAGCTTGCTGTTCAACTTCTTGTTGGGCTTGTATTCGCTGTTGATTGGCGTCCTTCAATTGCAGCTGATGTTCGGCCATCAGTTGCTCGCGCTGGGCCTCCCAAGCCTGCTGTTTTTGCTCACAAATACGTTTGATTCGCGCTTCAGTCGACTGTTCTAACTGAACAAACCAATCGTTTAAAGAGGCAGCAAAACCGTTTGGGAGCTGAGCAATGGCCCAGTGCTGCTGATAGCTTTTATGCAGCATTTTCTGAGCTAAGGCAATGGCCTGGTTAAGCTGCTCTTCGGTGGGAGGCTCTTCGCCATGCTCGATAAAAAACGCGCTAACCAAAGACGGTTCAAGCCGAACGCCCTCAGTTAACATCTGACGAACTAAATTTTCTATACTTTCAGCATTCATGACTCTTTCCAATCGAGCTCGCTTACACCAAGCCTCTATTACCGACGCAACGAACTATAACGAGGGCAAATTGGCTAAGCAATCAACAGCAACTAAAACAGTTAAGAGAATCATATTATTACTTTTATTCACCCAATAAAGCGGAAGCAAGCTCGCAGTTTGCCTAAATAAACAACAATTGAGAACAGCTAAGCTTAGCCTCTTTATTGTCCAGCTTGAACACTAAAATGGCTGATAATCAACTAGTTGAAATTCAGTTAAGCAGAACTTTTGGTCCGGTTCGAAGCAGTAACCAATGAAAATGATGTAAACTATTAATCTTGACCATAACCATAAGATAGATGATGAGCTTTTTTAATCGCACCCTCATTTCATTACTGTGTTTGTTCAGTGCGCTGTCGCCCAGCGTAGCCGCCCCCCTACAGCAAAGCCCTTTTTATGCCAATGGCGCCTATTATCAACTCGACAATAAACAGGTTATGGGCCGTATTGAGAATATTTATTATGCCAACATCGCTCAATTACACGGCGTAGCGGTGCCAGCCAAGATAGATACTGGCGCCGATACCACCTCAATACATGCCTTAAATATTCACGTGCAAAGTCAGCATCCACAACTAAAACACTTACACGATGAAGCCCTACTCAAGGCCATCGCCGAGCACTTTGGCGATCCGAGTACGGAGTGGTGGTTAGACAGTTTTGATACCCCAGAGCGAAATATTCAAGCCAGCGTAAGCTTTGATTTAGTCCACCCGCAAACTGGCAAACTTATTCCGGTACAACGCCCTCTAGCGAGAATAAGCGGCATCCAAGGCCGGGGCGAACACGGCATTTTATATCGACCAGTGGTAGAACTACTGCTCTCTTCCGGTGAGTTGAAGGTGACTACTGCCGTTAACCTAACCGACCGAAGCACCTTCTCTTACCCAATTTTAATTGGCAAAACCTTCTTAAAAAACCATGCCTGGGTTGATTCGAGCTACAACTACTTGCAACAAGAAGCACAAGCCAGCGTACTGGGCAGCAAAGAAACCGCCTATTTAGGCAAGCAGGCATTGGCGGTAAGTTTCTCTTTTTACTATCGGCGCAGCAGCTTAGACGCTCGCAATATAGAGGTAGACCTAAAACGACAACAAGTCAGCTTTGATGTTATCACTCCCCAACAGCGGCAACGGCTAAGCGCACCACTACTAAGAATGCTCAAGATTGGTGAAAATCAACAACCAGTAGTGAATCTAACACTTGATTTCGGCCAAACCAGCAAGTCAATTGAGTTGGTATTACGCGACCGCTCGGCGTTTTCTAGCCAATTGCGCTTAGGCACTGAAGCCTTAAACCAGCATTTCATGATTGACTTAAGTGCCAACTATCTCAGCGAGCAAGGGCTGAGCAAAGCCATTGATTACCATCCCAAGGCCTTAATGATGAGCCCCAATGAAGAGATTAAGCTAGAGGGTGTGGATTTTTCTGCGACACCTTCGTTAGCGGTAAAAACGTCCTTAATGCGAGTAAAACGCCTAAAAACCCTAGAGCGCAGTGGTCATGCTAAGTCGATTGCGGCCTTTAGCGCCACCGACAAGCAAGGCAAAACCTTTGTATTTGAACAAGATATTCAACGCAACATTACTGTTGGAGAGCAAACTCGGCCAATTATATCCCCAATTTTAAAACTAGGTGAACGAACACTACAGGCCGATATCGCCCTAGAGCAAACCACAGCCGATAAACCCGAAACGCTACTGATAGGTGAGCGTTTTGTCGACGGCCCCCTGCTGATTAATACCCGCACTGAGAACATCTTTAATAAAACACCACCGATCAAAGCCGGTTACGTGGAACAGGCGCAAGTCGAAGGTATAGCCATTGCGGTTAAGTTGGATACTGGCGCCGATCTCAGCTCCATGCATGCCGAAGACATCGAATACTTCGATAAACAGGGTAAGCCTTGGGTAAAATTTACCTACCGTAATAAGGCGGGTGTAGAACAGCAATTTACTCGCGAGGTGGTGGGGCGCATGGTCATTAAAGCCAGAGTGGGCGAAACTGCCGACTCTCGGCCAGTGGTGGAGATGCAGGCAAAATTAGGCGAATTGAGTAAACGAATTCGCGTGAATTTACAAAATCGCGCTAACTTTAATTACAGCATGATCCTTGGTAAAAACTTTCTTCGCCACGGCGTGCTAGTAAGCAGCGATGCCCCCTACCTACTCACTAAGCCACTTCACTAAAGCAACTTAAACTTAATAAAAATGGCCGCTAAGACCATTTTTATTAAACTGGAAATCGACAACAAAGCTAAGCAGCCGTTTTTCTTTTACACTCATACTCTTTGGCTTTATTGATCAAAGGCACAATGCTTGACCCCTGCACTAAAATAGAAAACACCACCACGGCGTAAGTCATTACCAATAGTACTTCACGCACAT
>NZ_JBNKPP010000119.1:0-5528 GCF_050295395.1 Agarivorans sp. | reverse complement strand
ACATTGCCGGTGAGTTTTGGCATGTGTCCCCCTTGTTAGAGCGCCTTGGTTATCGGGTTCTCAGCTGTATGTCTGGCGATACCCGTTTCCACGAGATTCAAACCATGCACCGCGCCGACGCCGCCATGGTAGTGTGTTCGCGTGCGCAGATTAATGTGGCGCGCATGCTACAAGAACGCTGGAACATTCCTTGGTTTGAAGGCAGCTTTTATGGCATAGAAGATACCTCGGCATCCTTAAGAAACTTCGCTAAGTTGGTCAACGATCCGCAGTTAGTGGTGGAAACCGAAGTATTAATTGCCGAACAAGAAGCCCAGATCCGTGAGCAATTAAAACCCTATGTTGCACGCTTAAGCGGCAAGAAAGCCTTGCTTTATACCGGCGGGGTGAAGTCTTGGTCGATAGTCTCTGCCTTGCAAGAATTAGGCATTACCGTAGTAGCGACCGGCACTAAAAAATCTACTGCTGCCGACAAAGCCCGCATTCAAGAAATAATGGGCGACGATGCCTTAATGCTGGATGAAGGCGGGGCACGTAATCTACTGGATACCGCCTATCAACATCAGGCCGATTTGATGATAGCCGGTGGCCGTAACATGTATACCGCGCTGAAAGCCCGCCTGCCGTTTTTAGATATTAACCAAGAGCGCGAACACGCCTATGCCGGTTATCAAGGCATGCTGACTTTTGCTGAAGAACTCTGCCGCACCCTAGAAAGTGCCATTTGGCCCTTAGTGACCAGTTCAGCCCCGTGGTTAGACGATTCAGCGCTGAGTGACAACAAGGAGCAACAATAAGATGAAACCTTCAATTCATGTCAAACGTAGTGCCTTAGTTGAGCAGCCCTTAAAAACCAGCGCCGCTACTGGTGCAACTTTAGCGTGTATGGGGCTAGGCAAGGCCATTCCCTTAATGCATGGCTCTCAGGGCTGTGGTGCCTTTGCCAAGGTTTATCTTATTCAGCATTTTCGCGAACCTATTCCTTTGCAAAACACCGCTATTGACCAAATCGCGGCGGTGATGGGCGGCGACGACAACTTATTTCAGGCCATTAAGTTATTGTGCGAAAAGCATCAGTCTGAGCTGATCATGGTGATGACCACCGGTTTAACCGAAATGCAGGGTTGCGACTTAGAACGAGTGGTGCGCGAGTTTCGCCAAGCTTGTCCGCAGTTTGCCGCTACTCAAGTCGTGACAGTCACCACACCAGATTTTAGCGGTTCTATGCAAACCGGATTTGCTTCGGCTGTGGAAGCCTGCATTCAACAATTGTTAGTGGACAAAAGCGATGTTATTCAGCCTAAAGCGACTTGTGCCGAGCAGCTTAATGTATTTTGTTCGGTGGCTTTAACTAGCGCTGATGTGGAATTAATTGAACGCTACTGCGAAGCCTTTGGCTTTAGCCCAATATTTGTTCCTAAATTGAGCGACTCCTTAGATGGTCATTTAGCGGCGGGGGATTTTGCGGTCACCACCACTGGCGGCACCAAACTAAGCCAGCTATCGGCCTTAGCCAATAGTGCTGCCAGTATTGTAGTTGGCGAGTCGATGCGTGGCGCGGCAAACATTCTAGAGAAACACTTCGCGGTACCCAGTCACTTTGTTGGCATGGCCATGGGCATGCAAGAAACCGACAAGTTGGTGATGCTGTTAAGCCAACTGTCGGGCAAAGCGGTGCCGCAATGGCTTACCCGCCAGCGCCAACGCCTGCAAGACGCCTTACTCGACTGCCACTTTATTTTATCTGCCAGTTCTTGTGCCATGGCCTTAGAGCCTGATGCTGCCTTAGGTTATAGCCAGCTTCTCAGTGAGGTTGGTGCGGTGCTCGATACCTGCGTTACCACCATAAATTTGCCAGCGCTAAAACAGCTTAAGGCTAAACAGGTGGTAGTGGGGGATTTGTCAGATTTAAGTGAACGAGTGGCCGATTATGCCTTGGTGGTAGGCAATACCCATTGCGCCAATTTATGTGAGCCTATAACGCCGGTACTGCGTGCGGGTTTCCCTTGTCACGACCATTATGGCAATAGCGATATCTTGCAAGTGGGTTATGAAGGAGCACGTGCGCGTTTATTCGCCATGGCCAATTTGCTTAAAGCGCATCATCAAGATGAAGTGGCGGCACATTACAGTGATTACCGCTTTGAACCCGAAAGCTGCCTGCAAACCGCGATTAATTAACTAGAGGGTGAAGAGATGGAACGAAAGCTCACCGTTATCGAAGACAATCAGCAGCGTGAGCACGCCTTTATGGTGGCCTTTGCCAGTGAGAGCAAGCAATGGGTTGATCAACATTTTGGCAGTGCTCACACCTTTCTAATCTATGGCTTTGGCGAACAGCATATTCAATTACTAGAAGCGCTGCAGTTTGAACGGGCCAAGCCCGGCCACGATAAGGGCCGTTTAAGTGAGCGAATCGAAGCCTTAAGCCAATGTGCTGCGGTATTTAGCAATGCCTGCGGCCACAGCGCTAACCAAATGCTGCAACAAGCAGGGGTGCGCAGCATGATGGTAGATAGCAATGTTGATTTAAGCAGCCTATTAAACAACATCCACCAGCAGTTTGTGCAGCAGCCACTGCCATGGATGAAGAGTAAACAACAGCCAGAGTTGCAGCTAGAACGGCTTAACGAGCTGCTCGACGAGCCTTGGTAGCAGCGTCTTGGAAAGGATTTTTTATAAACTAAGGAAAGAGAAATGAGTGAAAAGAACTACATGGGTTTAACCCGGGACGGCACCCCTTGGGAGCCTCAGTTTGTTACAGCCCTTGATCAAAATGCCTGCATTGGTTGTGGCCGTTGTTACAAAGTCTGCCCTCGTGATGTGTTTGATTTAGTTGAAAAAGAAATCGATGAAGATGATGACGCTTACGATGATTACGAAGATGATGTAGTGATGGTGATGAGCCTGAAAAATGCCGGTGATTGTATCGGTTGTGCAGCGTGTTCTACGGTATGCGCTAAAAACTGCCACACCCATACGCCAGCCAGCGCGTTGCTGTAATTAGGAGTTATCATGCCTCAGGTAAGCTTAACGGTCCGCAGTTTGTCAGATAACAAAGTAGTGTTGGAAGGACAACGCCAAAGTACTTGTTCATCCTGTGCCAGTAAGGATACCTGTGTCACGGTGAGTCACGAGCAAAGCAAGCTGTTACTTGCCGAGCTTGAGGCTAATGATAACTATGCTGTTGGTCAGCAAATTAACCTACATTGCCAGGATAGCTTTTTACTTAAAGCGGTGTTGGTAATGTTAGGTCCCGCTTTGTTGGGCTTAGTGGGTGGGGCTTTATTGTTTAATCTGCTATTCGCTTCGGTGTTACCCGCGCAGGTTGATTATTTAACCATTATCGGCAGTGCTGTTGGCTTTCTTTTGGGCTTAATCTTGAGTCGCCGCCTTGGCCGCTCATTAAAACAACAACTCAAATTACACTTGTCGCTAAAAGCGACAAACTAGTGTCGCAAATCTAACAACACTCTCCGTTAATGTGACTTAACTCACATCTAAATACCGCGTTATTACAATAAAAATCCTTTAATTTCAGCGCCTTAAAATATTTCACAGAACGGTATTAGCTTTGCAACAGTAACTGTAGGTACTAACCCGTTGTTGATGAGTTTACTGTCTACGAGCAAGAAACGCTGTGTTTTAGGTTCCCAATGGCTTATCAACACTCTGTCTAGAACAGTAATGTTGTCTCTTCACAACGGGTTATTACCACCACCAATTAAAACCACCAAATTAAGAACAAACAGTGGGGTAGCGTATGTGGAACTATTCAGAAAAAGTAAAACAGCATTTCTTTACACCTAAAAATGCCAAGGCAGTAGACCATGCAAACGCAATTGGTGATGTTGGCTCTATCTCTTGTGGAGATGCTTTAAGACTAAGCCTTAAAGTGGATCCTGATACCGACGTTATTGAAGATGCCGGATTTCAAACCTTTGGTTGTGGCAGTGCGATTGCCTCGTCATCGGCCTTAACCGAAATGATCATTGGTCGCACTATCGACGAAGCCATGACCATTACCAACCAAGATATTGCAGATTATCTAGATGGCCTACCACCAGAAAAAATGCATTGTTCGGTGATGGGCATGGAAGCCTTACATGCTGCTGTAGCGCAGTATCGTGGCGAAGAAGTCGCCGAAGAACATGAAGAAGGTGAGTTGATTTGTAAGTGTTTTGCGATTGACGATGCACTGATTAAACGTGTGGTAGCGCAAAACAAACTCGAAACCTTAGAAGAGGTGATTAACTACACCAAAGCAGGCGGCGCTTGTGCGGCTTGCCACGAAAAAATTGAATGGGTATTGGAAGAATGTTTAGGCGCGCCTTTGGCCGAGCCAGAAGCGCCAGCACCTGCGGCCAGTACTGCTAATACCATTGTTGGTCGGATCCGCTTAATTGAACAAGCCCTAGACCAAGTTCGCCCACAGCTGCAAGCCGATGGCGGCGATGTGCAGCTATCGGATGTGGAAGACGACATGGTGTTTATCACCCTCACCGGTGCTTGCTCAGGATGTGGCTTATCGGCCGCAACTATTGCGATGATTGAACAAAAAATCAGCCAAGTTCTTGGCGAAAACATTACTGTTTACCCCACTGGCTCAGCTAGCGTAGCTTAAGGAAAAGATTATGAGCACAATTACCACGCTTAACTCCAATACTCAGCTGGCTTACTTAGACAATAACGCCACCACCCAAGTAGCCCCTGAAGTACTACAGGAAATGCTGCCTTATCTGAGTGAATTTTACGGCAATCCTTCATCTATCCATCAGTTTGGCGAGCAAGTGGGTAAGGCCATAGAACGGGCTCGAGTACAGGTACAAAAACTGATTGGAGCCACTCACAGTAGCGAAGTGATCTTTACCTCTTGTGCTACCGAGGCGACTGCTACGGCGATTAATTCGGCCATTGAAGCCTTTCCAAATCGCAAAGAGATCATCACCTCGGTGATCGAGCATCCTGCTACTTTAGAGCTTTGCCAAATGTTGGAGCGCAAAGGTTATACAGTACATTGGATCGGTGTAGATAAGCGCGGCCGTTTAGATATGGAAGCCTACAAACAAGCGCTTAGCCCCAACGTGGCCATCGCCAGCTTTATGTGGGCTAACAACGAAACCGGCAGTTTATTCCCTATTCGCGGCATGGCCGAGCTAGCCAAGCAACATGGCATACTATTTCATACCGACGCTGTTCAGGTGGCGGGTAAGTTACCTATTCAAGTAGCCGACAGTGGCATCGATCTATTATCGATTTCTGGTCATAAGTTTCATGCACCCAAGGGTGTTGGTGCCTTGTATTTACGTCGTGGCGCTAAATTCAGACCGCTACTGCGCGGTGGTCATCAAGAGCGCGGTCGCCGCGCCGGTACCGAAAACTGTAGCGGTATTGTGGGTTTGGGTAAGGCGGCAGAGCTAGCCACCATTGCCATGGAGCAAGATAGCGCACGCATTAAAATGATGCGTGACCGGCTGGAAATGGGCCTATTGGCACGTATTCCTAACTGTTTTGTTACTGGCGATCCT
>NZ_JBNKPP010000118.1:0-2497 GCF_050295395.1 Agarivorans sp. | reverse complement strand
TGAATTTTTTGATGTTTTTAATGTGTTGCTGAGGTATTGCTAAAGTCGTAGTGAGATTTATATCGGCAAACGCCTTTTGCTAGGCGACATTTGCATTGATTTATTGCAGAATATTTGTCTGTTTAATGGGGCTTATGCTTGATTGCATAAGCGTAAAATTACATACTCATTAACCATTCTGCAGCGCCAATTTATGGATAAATTGGCGTCGGTTGTTCAAGTTACTGGCTTTGATGGTATCAACTCGTTCAGTCCCTAGCAGTTTGCGACCTCGCTTATAAACAGTTAAAACAATAAAGGGCCTCAGCCCCAGCATATTTAGGAATACAACATGGCAGCATTTGGTACGGTTTTTATGCCACAAATGGCATTAGCAAAATACGAAAACCAGCAGTGGACCGACAGTGAAATCGTCTCTTCCGATAGTATTAGCTTGCACCCCGGTGCACACGTGCTTCATTACTCTAGTACCTGTTTTGAGGGTCTAAAAGCATTTCGTCATCAAGATGGCAGCGTGCACATCTTCCGTATGGATGCCAATATTAAGCGAATGGTGCAGTCAGCTAAGTTGTTGAGTTTACCCGCGTTCGAACCCGCGTTCCTAGAGCAGATGATCAAAAATATCGTGGCCAAGTTTGCCGCAGAGGTGCCTGAGGCGCCTGGCTCTATGTATATTCGCCCTACCTTTATTGGCACCGAGCCCGCTATTGGTAAAGCCGCTGCCGCGACTAACTCCGCGATGCTATACGTATTATTATCACCAGTAGGGGATTATTTTGCCGCAGGCGCCAGACCATTGCGTCTCTTACTAGAAGAGAATGGCATGCGCTGCGCACCACACATGGGTATGGTGAAGTCTGGTGGTAATTATGCCAGTGCTTTAGGCCCGATTACGCAAGCGCGTACCGAAGTGGATGCCGACCAAGTGTTGTTCTGCCCTAATGGTGATGTCCAAGAAACTGGTGCGGCCAATTTCATATTAATTGATGGCGACGAGCTGATTACTAAGGCTTTAGATAGCAGCTTCCTACATGGGGTTACTCGTGACTCTATTTTAACGCTGGCGAGAGATTTGGGGCTAACCGTGAGCGAGCGCCAATTGAGTGTGGATGAGCTATTAGAGCGAGCCGCTAAGCCGGGCTGTGAAGCCGCCTTATCTGGCACTGCTGCCGTACTAACGCCTGTTGGCACCTTAATTCATCAAGGTAAAGAACACACTGTGGGTAATGGTGAAGCGGGAGCGACTACCCTAAAACTACGTCAGGCTCTAAATGATATCCAGTGGGGAAATAGTGCCGATCCTCATGCTTGGCTAAGTAAAGTGTAACTTTACTCTTGTGGAATGCGAAACGGCCCGCTCAATGCGGGCCGTTGGTATTTATGGGCTTAGTAAGTTGCGCTAAGCATGGCTAAATTGTTTTACTAAGCGTTGTAGGCTTTCCAAACTGGCTACCAGTTTCTGAGTTCGTTCCACTGAGCTTTCCGATAATAGATGGGTCGAGTCGATCGCTTCCTTCATACGAAAGACATGCTGATTCATCCCTTGGGTCACTTGAACTTGTTCGGTGATGGCTTGCGAAGTATTTGCACTTTGCTCGCCGATGGCATTTAAGTCATTCACTATCGCCTGAAAAGCCTGTTTACTTTGTTCTGACATGGTGACGCTGGTATCAGAGGCTTCAATGCCTTGTTCCATCAGTTTGCCGGTAGTATTGACAGTATTTTGCAGTATTTCAATTTTATTGCGAATGTCTTCTACCGAGTTACTGGTTTTCGCTGATAAGGCGCGGACTTCATCTGCTACTACGGCAAACCCTCGGCCGTGTTCACCGGCGCGAGCCGCTTCAATTGCTGCGTTTAATGCCAAGAGATTGGTTTGTTCGGCAATGCCTTGGATCATGCCCAAGATAGTTTCAATGCTGTCTACATCGTTATACAACTGGCCTAAGGCTTGGCGTGATTGGTCTAGCGTTTGGCTTAAGCCATTTACCGTGGTCACCGTCTGTTCGATGGTGATTACACCTTGATTAGCTGTGATGCTCGCGTCTTGGGCAAATTCGGCACTTTGCTTGGCTTGTTTGGCCACTTCATCAATAGATGCCTGCATTTCCTCTGCCGAGACCGCCATGGCATCGGTGGCCAAACTCTGCTCATTCAGTTCATTGGTGATGGCCTGACTATTGGTCACTTCTTGTTTGGCTGAGCTTAAAATGCCTTCCGAGGTTTCATCGGCGCGAGCGGTAACGGCTCGCAGCTCTGCTTTCTTCATTTGCATTGCCAACTCTATTGGTGATAAGTCATCACAATAGCCGGTGTAGGGGATTTCCATTAGAGGATTGTTGTAGCTTTCTTGAGCGGCTTGAACAACGCTGCCTAAACGGCTTTTGAGGTTTAAGCCTAAAATCAGGTTTAACAGTAACAAAGGAATTGCCACAGCTAAAGCCTGAGTGCTAGATATCACTGAAAATGCGTTCAGCAGTAAGCTAATAATACTGAT
>NZ_JBNKPP010000117.1:0-1803 GCF_050295395.1 Agarivorans sp. | reverse complement strand
TAATTGTGTAATTTGATCGAGCACCGCTTGCTGTAGCTCAGCGAGTGTTTTCCCTTTTACAGGCGTACCAGCAATCAAGAACATATCAGCTAAACGCGAAAATAAGTCATAACCGGCACTGACTCCGGCTGCGATTTGACTACCTCGGACCAGATCGCGGGAAAAGCGAGCGCTATCACCGCCATCTAAAATGCCTGCTAACACCTCTAATGCATACGGTTCCCAAGCTTGTTGCTCTGTAGCAGTATTTACCACGGGGACTTTCCACCCCATCATCATATAAGGCAACTCTGCAGGCGCGTTAACATTAACGGTACGTTTACCACGTTGCTTTACTTCAACTTGTGGTTTTAATAATGCCGTTTTTTCAGGTTTCAGTGGACCAAAATACTGCTTTGCCAGCGCATATACCGCATCAGGTTCAACATCTCCAACCACGACAACCGTCGCGTTATTGGGCGCATACCACTTTTGATACCACTGACGAAGATCGTTAGCCTGGTAATTATTTATATCACTCATCCAACCGATAACAGGATGATGATAAGGGCTGTTCACAAAAGCGGTGGCATTAAAGGCTTCGCGAACTAAGGCATGAGGATCATCCTCTGTTCTCATTCTACGTTCCTCAGCCACCACTTCACGCTCTTTTACTAATTCAGCATCATCGATAACAAGTTTGCGCATCCGCTCTGCCTCAAGGCGAAAACTAACTTTTAATCGATCTTTTTCTAGTGTTTGGAAATAAGCGGTGTAATCACGGCCTGTAAACGCATTTTCACTGCCGCCATTAGCAGCAATAATCTGTGAAAATTCGTTTGGTCCGAGATTTTCCGTTCCTTTAAACATCATATGTTCAAGCATATGCGAGATACCGGTAAGGCCATTGTGCTCATAGCTTGAGCCAACTTTGTACCAGACCTGTGATACCACCACAGGTGCTCGATGATCTTCCTTAACGATTAACTTTAAACCGTTATCTAATTGGAATTCGCTCACATTCGCTATAGCAATGCTGGGTATTAATAACACCAAGCCTATTATTTTTTTAAATTTCGAAACCATTTGTCTCTCTATTTCAATGACATGATAAAATCTAACGTTGAACTTAAATAAACGACTCGCAATAATTATGTTTAGTTTCCTAAGAAAGAAAAACAAAGCTACCGAAAACGTCGAATCTGAAGAGCTTGTCCAACAACAAGATTCACCGCAACAAAGCGTTGATGATACAGCCCCATCTTCACAAACAGAACCTGAAGTACAAAAAACAGGATTATTTGGCCGTTTAAAACAACGCCTTAATCGCACTAGCTCAAAACTTACCGACGGTTTTGCTTCACTGGTACTGGGTAAAAAAGTCATTGATGATGATTTACTCGAAGAGTTAGAAACTCAATTGTTAACCTCAGATCTGGGGATAGATGCGACACAGGCTATCATCAGTGATCTAACTCAACGCGTTGCGAGAAAACAATTAGGTGATGCTAATGCTCTATTCTCAGCACTTCGCGATGATATGGTCGATATTTTAAAACCAAGCAGTCAGCCATTAGTAATTCCAGAAAAAGAAGGCCCTTACGTTATCTTGATGGTCGGCATTAATGGCGTGGGTAAAACCACTACTATCGGTAAACTCGCCAAACAATTTCAGAACCAAGGCAAATCCGTGATGTTAGCAGCGGGTGATACCTTCCGCGCCGCGGCCGTCGAGCAGCTACAGGTTTGGGGTCAGCGCAATGACATTCCGGTGATAGCCCAGCACACCGGCGCCGATAGCGCCTCGGTACTCTTCGATGCACT
>NZ_JBNKPP010000116.1:0-3688 GCF_050295395.1 Agarivorans sp. | reverse complement strand
TCGGCGGCGGCGAACTGATAACTTGCCTGCCCGTTATCCACTCCCGCCTGCAAGTTGCCTTGGCCGTCACCTATGGACCAGCTGCCGCGGTTAGTCGAGGTGCGAAGAGAGACTGTTCCCTGAAAGCTTTGATTTAGCTGGCCATCAAGAGTAGCCCGAATGACTACCTCATGAACATCACAAGTTAAGCCGAAAGACGCCGCACTGATCTCTAGGCCGGGAGATGGCTGTACCAAATTGCTACTAAAAGCCATATAGCTAAAACTCTCTGCCGCATGCCCCCGCTCGCCATCGCCGTACTGGTCTTCTTCGATAATCATCGAAAAGTTAGCCGCATTATGCTGACAGCGCCTTAGCCAGCCGCCATCGCCATCATTCCGGCTATTTTTGCTGGCCACCATGATGGGTGGATTACTAAAAAAATCTGCCTGATAAGAGCTAAGAAAACTACAAGTTCTCTGCGGAGGCTGGGTAACACTCCCTTTGTCGTGGGTTAAGCCACGACCAAACTGATAATTAAGCGGCTCACCATTGAGTGTGATACTGCCCACCGCTGGCTCTGTGGCTAAATAGCCAATAGTTTCCTCAGCCAGTGCATAATGAGGAATCGCGTTATTGTTGCCCATGCACTGATCGCGTATCCACGGCCAGTCCCAGTACCAATACCAAGTATGCACCTCACTATTTTCTAGCGCTAAACCGATGCCCGAATCACCACCATTAAATACCGATGTAGTGGTTAACCAACATTGATTATTGCGACTTTGCTGCTGATGCAATACCACCGACAAGTTGCTGGGAATATCAAGGTTGACGTAAGTTCCATCAACAAAAGGCAGAGCGGTTTTAGAGCGAACCTTACCGGCTTGCAAAGGAGTACCATCTTGTAGGGTAAATTCCCCTTCATTTACCGCAATCCAGTCGATTGCTAGGGTATTTTTAGAAGCAACGTTATTGCGCGGCGGCTCGTCTCTAGACCAAGAAAATCCAGTCCATAGGCCACTAGCATCTTGCAGCAGCGTATTAACAAAGGCATGGTTAGGCCCATCGTTATTGGGAGCTGCAGGGTCAATTGGCGTCATCAAAAACACTAAAGGCTTACTGGTGTAGGGCTGCTCGAAACTAACAAGGCCACCGTTCTGCAGCGCACCGGTGGAGCCAAACTGCAAATTTAAAGGCTCGCGAACCACCCCATCACATAGGGGAGCAAAATCCACATCTCCAGCATTGGCTATGCCGCGAACTACCGACTCATTTTGTATTTGAATGTCACCTAGGGCATGCAACGCGCCTGTTATTTGCGAGCGATATAAGGTGAGAATATTACTTAAACTATAACCAACCAAATGGCTGACCGATTCATTATCTAACTGAATATCTCCTTCGGCATAAATGGCTAGTTGACTTGGCTCTCCCGAGACATTGAGACTCGACTGATATTTAGCGTTAAAGCGACCACCTACAAAGATTTTTATGGTTCCTTCACCTACAACCTGTATCTCACTTTGGGTATCTAAATTCACATCACCGGCTACCCAATAAGTCCCCGCCGGCAAGGCCAGAGTAGCACGATAACCAAGACTCAACTGGTCAATAAAGTATTCATCTCGGCTAGCCGAAAAGGTCAAGGTGGCTTCGCTGCCTGTGCTTATATTGCCAAAATTATCAGTATCATAAACGCCTTCTCCGAGCGTCGCACTCTGCCTCCAATTGAGCGCGACATTTAGGCCATTCGCTTTGCTCGATATATTTAGCGGGTTCCCTGCTGCAGCTAAGCGATGACTAGAACTACAATACTGAACATAATCCGGGCAGGTGTAGCGATCCGAGTTATGATTCACACGCCTAATATCAAGCTGCCCCGCCGCAGAACCATAGATCTGTGCCCACCAGCTAATGGCAAGCTGACTAGAGGCATTTGAAGAAGAAATCACCGTAGGGAAAACCGCGCTACACTCAACAGCAAATAGCGCTTTAGGAAAGATAATCAGCAGCAAAACCAAGCGCAGTAGTAAGAATGAGCAACGATTTATAATCATAAGGCAGTCCTCGCTTGAATCACCTGCTGGCGCTGCACTCTGACTTCCCCTGAGCCACATTCTGCCACGGCGTCTAAGTCATAAAAACGCGCTGCTAATTGTGGAACATCACGCTGCTGACAACTTAACTCAACCTGACAAGTGGCAAAACCAGGACCAGCTAAAGCAGGCGCTTCAACCACATCATCACAACTCACCGGTAAGGGGCTAGCCGGATTGAGTGGAAATAGAGAAAACAGCGCTTGCTCTAAACCAGAGCTGGCAGCCAATTCAGCACGCGCCCCTAAGACCTCCCAAGCCGCATTGCGTGAACTATCTCTTAAGATAGTGGTTAAGCCCGCAGTGAGCAGAGCCATCACCACAATAACAAAAATGGCCACCAGCAAAGCACTGCCGCTTTGCCGTCTAGGGTTGATTAGGGACGACGATATCATGCTGAAATTCCACCACTTCGTTATTTTCAGTAAAGCTAAAAGCCAACTTTACCAAACCATTACGGCTTAAACTGGCATCAAGCACCTGAAAGGGAGGTAAAACCGCACGCGGGTCTAAACGGTTTGCCATTAATACACCTTGCAAACTATTTGCCGGTTGGTAGCGCCTTAACTCTGAGCCTGCCACGCAATAGCGTACCGCTTCACTGATCAAGTAGAGCCGCTGAGCAGGCGAGGCACTGCGAAAACTCACCGCAGAATCAAAATTTAAGGTAGATAAACCGCTGCTGGCATCGGCGCTTAAACTCTCCACCGAGGCGACCTTGTTCGCCCCTTCGTTGATTAGGCCGTTGGCAGACACAACCTCATCACTGTTTAATACGTAAACCGCCGCCCAAACATTAGCACTTCCGGGAACGGCGGGCTGACCGCTCCAGCTGACGACCACTGCACTGGCAGCGGAACGTGGTGTTAGCGGCAAATTAACATAGCTATGGCTAGACAAAGTCGGCACAAAAGTTAAGCACTCGCCAAGGCCTGTTATATTATCGACCCGTGCGCTATTCGGCAGGCTATTATGCAATTCTCGGCTAAGCCGTTGAATAGCAAAACGCGCCTCACCCAGCAAGACCTGACGTTCGGCTCCGTCGCGATAGATTAGGCTGCCGGTACGAATGAAGTCGGTAGTGGCAAGCGCCAATATACCCAACAACACCATGGTGATAACCAACTCGATTAAGGTGAAACCGCCCCGCTTACCCATAAGCCCCAGCTTCATTAGTAATTCCACCGATAAGCGCTAAAGGCATATTCGACACCATCGGGCGCTTGTATCCATAAGTCGATGCGTTTGGCTTGATTAATCCCATATTCCGAACTATCAATGGCCACCCTATAACGATAGTTACGGTAATCTTGGCTTAAATCCACTCCCATACTGTCACTAATCGCCAGAAACGAGCCGGCGGTGTCGTAATCATCCACATCGTTGTAGTTTTGCCTTAGCTCCGTCGCCGCATCAGGACCGTAGTCGCTAGCAGCTGTACAGGAAGTAGTTTGACTATTGGGCCTAAGCTCGCTACAGCGCCATAAGCCCCCTCCGGTATGATCAGACTGCTCATCAAAGGACTTAGACAAAATCTCATTCATCAAACTCGAACCGAGCTCGGCCGCGCGAAACTGATAAACAGGCTCTATGCTTCGCCGCGCTTGGGG
>NZ_JBNKPP010000115.1:0-9939 GCF_050295395.1 Agarivorans sp. | reverse complement strand
TCTTGCCTCCGGGAGACATATTAAAGTGTGTATTGGCGCTTTCGCCCTATCGCGAACTCGCGCGAAAACTGCTGCTAAAACGCTTTACGAAGGGCAAACGGTTATCGGGGCACAGCGCTGGCAATATGCTACTGACGATGTTGTCGCAATACAGCGGCTCATTTTCTGAAGGTATTCAAGGTCTAGCGCAAATGCTCGATGTAGAGGGTGAAATCTTGCCGGTGACTATCGACAAGTCAACCCTGGTCGCGGAATTAACCAGCGGTGAACGCATTTTTGGTGAAAGTGCCATCGACCTACCACGCGGTGACCAACGAGAAAAAATTGCTCATGTCTTTTTAGTGCCACATCACGCCGAGCAAGTGCGGGTTTATCCGCCGGTGATCAAGCGGATTAACAAGGTAGACGCGATTATTCTGGGCCCGGGCGACCTATATACCAGCATCATCCCTAATCTATTAGTCCCCGGCGTAAAACAAGCAATTCAAAACAGCAAAGCTAAGTTAATTTACGTTACTAACATCATGACCAAATTTGGCGAAACCGACGGCTACGATGTAGAGCATTTTATTTCTGATTTAGAGTTTTACATGGGGCGCGCTATTGATGTAGTGGTAGTGAACAATCACATTCCCAGCCAAGAAATGATAGCCAACTACAATATTGAACGCGCCCAAGTGGTAGAAGTGAGCAACTTAAGTCAATTAAAACAACGCTACCAAGTGATCTACGCCGACCTTATTGATGAAGACAGTGAGATTGTTCGTCACGATTCAGAAAAATTGGCTGGCGCGCTATTTCCCTACCTAAATACCTTGCCAGTTGATGAAACGACTAACGTGGTAGGTCAAGCTTAAGGCCACCAGCAAAGGCCGAATCAGGCACCCGAGAAATAAGCCTGTCGAGTTGAGAAAAGACCGGCTTAAGGGCTGGGTCGTATTTGCTCTGCCAGCGCCACCGCCACTGCTCATCCGCTACTTGCCATATAATCTGTTTCTCTGAAAGCAGAGGGTCAACATAAGCAGAGGCGAACTGCTTGGGCACTTGTTGCAGTAAGGCGTAGAGGTCGGCACATACCAACATAGACAAGTGCTGAACCGCTTCACTGCTGGCGCGTTGCTGCAGCAAACTATGGCGCAACGAGTAATTTAAGTGTTCACAATCAATAGTTAAGGTGGTTTCGCTGGTAGGGTCTTGAATCACAAAACGCAATTGATAAGCCGGTGGAGATTGCTCAAAAACAGCCAAAGCCAGCATCGCCAAAGCCAAGCTCATTATCACCAACATAACGCTAAAGCGCCGTAGATACTGCGATCCTTTCGCCATACTAAGCAACCTCTATTTAGCCAGCCTTCGCAGTTATATTGATACATTCACCAAGCTAATTCGAAGGATTGTTGTTTAAAAATAGAGTAGAAAATCGTGCTTGGGAAGCCCGTTACTGATAGAACTGTTTTTATTTAAAAATGACAGATTGTGGATAAAATCCATTATTCGATAAAAATGAGCCGCTTACTCAAAACCGCTTTTTTTGCCTCAGAATAATTAGCCTAGAAATAATAAAAAAAAACTTTTTATACTGATATGACCACCCACTGGCTAAATTTTGCTAGAATCGCGCGTCGCCGTAATTATCAAGTGAAACCAATAATGAATTTAAATCAATATTTTAGTCGTAAAGATCAACAGTTTGTATTCAGTAGAGAGCAAGCTTGTGACTTTGCCAAAGGAGTAGCAAACGACTTTAATGCCATTCATGATGCCGATTCATCACGCTTTTGCGTACCAGGAGACCTATTATTTTCTGTCATGTTAAGTGAGCTAGGGATTAGCCAAAGCATGCAGTTTACCTTTGCCGGAATGGTCAGCGATGGTGTGGCGCTGAATATCGAGCAGCAGCAAGAGAGCTGTCGCTTAATCGATGATAACGGTAAAGAATACTTGCAACTTAAACGCAGTGGCGACTGCCTAAAAGACAGCGCCATTATCAACAACATCATTCAAGATTATGTGCGTTTTTCCGGACAAAACTTTCCTCACATTTTAGTACCGATGTTGCAAGAACAAGGTTTAATGCTAAACCGTAAACGCCCCTTGGTGATTTATGAGAGCATGAGCTTGCAGTTTGACCGCCTACCTAGCACCCCTCCTCACCTGGCCTACGTAGGAGGAGACTATATTCCCAACGGCAAACGTGGCGTAGCCTTGCTTAAGTTCACCATTAGTGAAAATGACCAAGTGATTGGTAGCGGCCAAAAACGCATGGTATTAGGCAGCTTGTTACCCTATGAAAAAGCTGAAAGCGATATCCTTATCGACAACTACAATGCCTGCCGAGAAGCCTTTTTAAAACGTCAGCAAAAATAAGCCTACCCCTTAGATAAAAGCGCCATTGGGCGCTTTTATTATATTTGAGACAAGGGCAAAGCCGTATGGCTAAACACCTGCTGTAATACGAAGCTGGAACGCACTCCAGTCACGCCTTCTATACGGGTTAACTTACCCAACAAAAACGCCTGATAGTGTTCCATATCTCTCACCACCACTTTTAGCTGATAATCAGCATCGGTGCCGGTCACCAACATACATTCCATCACTTCTTCATAAGCACTAATAATTTTTTGAAAATTGTTAAAGCGCTCCGGGGTATGCCGATCCATAGAAATATGAATATAAGCGGTGAGATTAAGATTAAGTTTTTTTTCATTGAGCAAGGTAACGTGCTTAGCGATTAAGCCCGCCTCTTCCAAGGCCTTCACCCGCCGAGAGCAGGGTGAAGGCGACAAACCGACCAATTCGGCTAACTCAAGGTTGCTAATGCGGCCATTACGCTGCATTAGATCTAAGATTTTTTTATCGGTACGATCGAGCTGCATCTTCCTATTCGCTCCATTTGCTTAAGCTAGGGTTATTATCACCCTTATTTAGCAAAAATATAAATAATTATTGCTAAAAAGGTTTAATAAAAAGCAACATAAGCAAACACTCACCCCAAGCCAAACCGTATACTGTTTACAGTGAAAAAATACTTGGGAACAGCAGCAAATTTATCGATTTGTGCGCCGCCAACAAATTTACCCAATTTGTCAGCACCCACTCGCTACGCCACCTATCCGGTGCCCACTAGCAGCCATCGCAATAAGCACTTGCGACAGTATCTAAACTAACAAAGGTGGCTTATGCCACCTTTTTGTTTATTCTTTTAGCACTTCTTGTATAGCGTTTAACCGAACCGTATTTATTTCATTTTTTTTACCAATTTCGGTTGACTTAAACCGGTAAAATTCGTTTAATAGCGCCCGTCGCCCGGATAGCTCAGTCGGTAGAGCAGAGGATTGAAAATCCTCGTGTCGGTGGTTCGATTCCGCCTCCGGGCACCACCATTCAAAAAGCCTGCATTTATGCAGGCTTTTGTCGTTTTAAGCCTTCAACATTCTCCCCACCCTAACAGGGCTACGCCCTAGCTTGTTGCAGCAATACAGACAAATGTTGACTTTTTGTTAAAAACATCTTTTACTGGTATGACCTCTTAAACAAGGACCTATTATGTTACCCAGTGTTCGCAAAGCTAATCTCACCCTGAAGTTATTTGGCATCTTTAAAGTCCCGTTAATTTGGTACTGTCGGCCTAAGATCTTAGAGATGGATGAACAGCAGGTGGTGGTAAAAATCCCCTTAAAGCGTCGCACCAAAAATCATCTTAATAGCATGTATTTTGGTAGTCTCGCGGTTGGTGCCGATGTGGCAGGAGGTTTTTTAGCTATAGCCAAAGCTGAGCAAGTGGGTAAACGAGTGTCGCTGGCCTTTAAAGCCGTTGAAGCGCAGTTTTTAAAACGCCCTGAAGCCGATGTATTGTTTACCTGCCGAGACGGCCAGCTAATCGACCAAATGCTGCAGCAAACCATCAACAGTGGTGAGCGGGTAAACCAAGCGGTGAAGATTACTGCCACCTGCCCCAGCATTAGTGGCGATGAAGTAGTAGCCCAGTTCTCACTGACCCTGTCACTAAAAGCTCTCAATTAAACTATGCTGCCAATATTCACTATTGGCAGCATCTGGCGATAAACTAGATATCGTATTTAATGCCTAGTAGGCGATAGAGCTTCTCACTAAAGCGTTTAAAGCCACTTTGCTCAGGGTTAAGTCGCATTGTTTGCTCGCCCTGTTGCCATACCAACTGTTGCTGTTCATCTACTTCTACCCGCCAGTAGCGCTGCTGTTGCTCGGCCAACAAGTAGTTCTCTAATTGTTGAGCAAACTCTTTGCTCTCAATCACTAGGCCCAGTTCCATGTTGAGAAACTTAGAACGAGGGTCAAAATTAGATGAGCCCACATAACTTATCGCCTGATCAACAATAAAGGCCTTGTTGTGATAGTGAGTAGTCACTTGAGTAAAGTAGTCCTGATGCTTGGCATCGTGAGTATATTCCAATAATTGCCCTGCAAGCTGCGCCAACTCAGCGCGATGCTCCGAGTAATAAGCACTCACAAAGGGGGAGTCATTAGACGCAGAGGAGTTGGTAATTAAACTCAACTCAACCCCTTGTTCACTCAAAGCCTTAAAACCTGCAAATTCTTCTTCACTGGGTACCAGATAAGGGCTGGAAAATAACACCTTGGAGGCTTTTTCCAAGCGCTGTTCTAACAGCCTTTCTAAACGCGAGGTAAAGTAAGGTTGAGAATCCTGTAACTTATCTAAGGAATCAAATACTGGGCTTACCGTAGCAGCCACATATTTAGGCACAGTTAGCATAGCCACTTGCTGCTCAATATCTTTAGCCATATCTGGGCGCTGAACCTGCAGCTCAGCGTAATCAGCTAAAAAGCCGGCTTGCTGTGGCTGGCTATTGCGCTTAATCACTCGCCACACCGATTTAACATGCTCACTGTGCCATAGCATTTTAAAGTTAGCTTCAAACTCGGTAATACTCGGCCCCGTCAACATAATGTCTAAATCGAAAAAGTTAGCTGATTGGCCATAACCAAAATAGTCATCACCAATGTTGCGACCACCAATAATCATCAACTTGCCGTCTACATTAAAGTACTTCTCGTGCAAGCGATGGTTTAAACGCTGCTTATTGGCTTGAAAATTAAAGGCACGGGTAAACCAGCCCAGCTTGCGCGCCTCAAATGGGTTGAAAATGCGAATGCGAATATTGTCGTGCTCGGCTAACTCAAGCAGCCAGTGATTTTCAAACTCGATTAAATCATCCAGAATCAGCTGAACTTTCACTCCACGGTTTGCCGCATCTAACAGCTCTTTATAAACCGTTGCGCCCGACAGATCGTGCCCCCAGGTAAAGTATTCCAGCTGAATGTAATCTTGCGCCTGACGAATCGCTTGAATGCGTCGCGCTAAGGCTTCTGGGGCGGTGGCAATTAAGTACACCTGCGATGGCGAAGAGGGAGATTGCCAGCTTTGCTCAAAACCGGCTGGACGAGGCGGCGGAGCAGAAGAACAAGCAATACTTGCAAGAGCTAACAGCACCACGCTGAGTGCTTTAAGGCCTCGAACACTGCGAGATAACAAAAGGTGAATCATAATAAAAAACCTAAATCAGCCAAGCAGCTTTACCCGAGCAGTATTAACACCAGCTTGAGTAATCAAACAGCTAAAGGAAATAATCGAAAATAAGCGTACTGCACCTTCAAGGTTTACAGTACGCTCAATGTTAGGGTGTACTTAGAAGCGATAACTAAAGTTAAGGGTGGCCGCGGTGCGGTCTTCACCGGCACTAAGGATCCCCGTAAGGTTATAGTGTTTACCAAATTGTTTATTGAAACCAATTAGATAAGCCCACTGTTCTACTTTAACCCCAACGTTATAGTCCATCTCAACATCGCCAAACACTACCGTGCCGTCCATGGTGTCGCCAAGCCCTTGGTACTCTGCGCCAACAAAGAACTGCGCACGATATTCCGGCATTTGGTAACCCAACATAGGTTGAACCGTAACTAGGCTGCCCCCTTCTCCATCACTACCCTCTAGCTTAGTCACGGTATAAGTACCGGTTAACGAAGCAAAGAACTGACGGTAACCCACCGATAGCGTAGTACCAACGCCATATACGTTGTAACGAAGGTGTAAAGGAACGTGTAAGTCAAACTCAGGAATTTCAATTTTATCCCCCAAACACTTGTCGCCAATGACTACGCCAAGACACTGATCAATACCATTAAAGCGCGCGCTTACATCGGCATTTACATCTACCTTGCCAAGCAAACCGTAGACATTCCAAAAAGGGAGAATGTATACGTCACCACGAACACTAAAGCTCTCAGCGTTTACCGTGGCATGTGACTCTTCTGCATCAAAAAACTTACCCATGAATTCAGGCGATAAACCAAACACACTAAAGCTTGAAAAATCTACATCCATATCTTGGTTACGGTAAGCCATAGAAATACCGTAAGGCAGCGGAGTATCAATACCTCTGCGTTTTACTGCGTCACCCAAAATAGGAAATACTCGGTGTAGCTTTACGTCTTTCTCTTCAATACGTGGGTCACTTAATTGCTCGTATAAAGCCTCTTGTTTAACCACCACACCTAAGTCATCGTGGTAAAAAGCTACCGGAGTTACGGTAATGTCCATTTCACAGGGTTTACCTTTACATTCACCTGTGGCATTGGTTTGCTTAGATAGAATAACGTATTCACCGTTGTCTAATTGATCAAATTCAATCTCTTGACGGTACTGAATCACCTTACCGTAATGGTGTTTAAACGACTTGTTATTGCTAATCACCATAGTCTTCACCTGGCCCTGCTCTACAATAAGCTCAACCTGCAAGAAGCGGAAATAGGCAATATCTTGTGGTAGCGCGTACTTCGAATAATTAAAGCTCACCACATCTTGGCCCTTGTCATTACGGCTCAACTTAACCGATTTAGGGTTATAAATGGCAGCATGCTGACGCAGTTTATACTCGGTCAAAGCCAGCTTTTCTAAGTCTTCAAGCACTTTACGACGACCATCTAACTGGTTTGGATTGTACTTAATCTTCATCTTAATATTGCCCTTGGTATCCTCGCTGGTAACCAAAAACAAATTAGACTGTTTTACCTTATCGCCAACGGTAAACGTTTTATCCATGTGCTCGATAAAGTTAGACGATTGACCTAGGTCGCTTAAAGCCAAAGAAGGTAAATGCTTAGGGATATTTAGTTCTTTGAATATGTCTCGCTTATTGTCTGAAAGTTCAGCGTCAGCAACTTGGCTGTTGTTCGCTGCAACTGACTCAGCCATAGCTGGTGTAGTAGCAAATAAGGCGATGCATATACACTGCTTCAAAGTTTTTGTTACAGAAAAAACACTCGTCTTTTTCATGGTATCTCTACTATTGTCTAAAAGTTTTAATCAACACCAGCAAGGTTCTGCTGAGCTATGGCAGGCATAGTAAGAGAAGCTTTAAAATATATTTAATCGCCTTTGATGGATCCAATCATCGGCACTAGAACAAAGCCGAGCACAAAAGTTTAATCAACTGATTTTTAAATAAAATAAACATAGAGAACGATGCAAATGAGCGAGCTAAGCGACATCACTTAGCCGCAAGCAATGGTCATACAAGGCCAGATTACGGCAAATGAAGGATTAAAGCATTCAAATATAGTAAATTTGAATGCCTTAACCAATCTAAAGACTTAAGCAAAAAATCATTAAATCCAGTTGCTGAAAAAAAATACACAATGAGCAGAAAAAAGTTTTACTTGGCCTTGGCTTGGTTAATCAACAGTAAGCAACAGCCAAGCCCGTCCTCAAATTAACTGCCGAGAAATCCCCGTGAAATAAAGCTGCTACACACCCACACACACTAGAAGCTGAAGCTCTAATAACTATGACTATTATGCATAATAAAAATGATTATGTTTCATTTTTGTCATAGCTATATCGACGCTAAACTAGGGCTAATTATCATGCGCCTAATTTTGGAGAAGCAAATGTTTGCAGCCTTAGTACTTAAGCAAGCAGAGAAAAAAACCTTAGCTAGCATCGAACAACTTGATGAGTCCCAACTACCTGAAGGTGAGGTGCTAGTTGCGGTGGATTACTCATCACTCAACTATAAAGATGGTTTGGCGATTACTGGCAAAGGCAAAATCGTTCGGCATTTTCCCATGGTACCGGGCATCGATTTAGCCGGTAGTGTACTGGCCTCAGATGACGCCCGTTATCAACCCGGCGACGCCGTTGTATTAACGGGCTGGGGAGTTGGCGAAAACCATTGGGGCGGCATGGCACAAAAAGCCAAACTTAAGGCAGATTGGCTAGTCCCCCTTCCCCAAGGTTTAAGCGCCAAACAAGCCATGATGGTAGGCACCGCAGGCCTTACTGCCATGTTGTGTGTACAAGCCCTCATTGATGCCGAAATTAAGCCCGAACACGGCACAATTCTAGTGACTGGCGCAAGCGGCGGTGTTGGCTCGGTGGCGGTGAGCTTATTAGCACAACAAGGCTACTCAGTGGCGGCGGTAACCGGTCGTGTCCAACAAAATGGCCCCTTACTGGAAAAACTAGGAGCAAACCAAATCATCGATCGTAGTGAATTTGAACAAGCCGCTCGCCCTTTAGAAAAACAATTATGGGCCGGTGCGATTGATACCGTTGGCAGTAAAATCTTAGCCAAAGTGCTTGCTCAAATGGACTATAACAGCGCAGTCGCCGCCTGTGGCCTTGCCGGAGGCTTTGATCTACCCACCACTGTTATGCCGTTTATTTTACGAAATGTACGCTTACAAGGGATTGATTCGGTTAACTGCCCTAGCGCTAAACGCATCGCCGCATGGGAGCAACTAGCCAAGCTATTACCTGCGAGCTATTTCGAACAAGCCTGTACTGAAATCAGCTTAAGCCAAGCGCCTGAATATGCGGAGAATATTACCAACGGTCAAACAACTGGCCGAGTAGTCATCAAGCTATAATATTCCCTTAAGGGTAAAATAAGCCTGTAACACAAAGTCTATAAAGCTTGACCGACGGTCAAGCTGGCAACCAGCCGAGTCGTCATCAAGCTATAAATAAGCCTGCTTCTTTGGTTGCATAAGATAACAAGGCCCGTTCAGGGCCTTACATTATCTAAACCCATATCTTCCACCCGCTTGGCGATTAGCTTGCCGCATTCTTCCTTAACAATACTTCTTAGCCATTGTTGAGCTGGCGAATGCTCGCAACGCGGATGCCAAATCATTGAATAATCAAAGGGAGTAAACTGGAAGGGTAAAGCTTTTACCACCAAATCGTAGCGTTCAGACACCAAGTAAGCTAAATCTGCCGGTACCGTAATAATCAGCGGCATGCTATCAACAATCGCTAAAGCCGCCTCTAAGTGATAAGCCCTTAATACCATGCGCCGTTTCGGTTTATCGGCTAAGGCCTGTTCAAGCAAAGACTTTACCCCATCGCTAATCGCTATCATGGCGTGAGGAAACCGCAAATAATCATCTAAACACAGTGGCTGGTTAGCCAAGGGATGCTGCTTAGACAACAGACACAATACCCCCACCCTACCCAAAACTTGCTGCTGCAGAGCTTCCAGCGCCTCAACGGGGCGGCAAATGGCTAAATCGGCTCTGCCGTAGGTGAGTTGTTCCTTTAAATGCGCATTTTGCAGCGGCAAAAAATCAAACGCGACATTAGGCGCTTCCTGATAAATACGCGGTAAGGCAAAGGGCAAGATGGTTTGCATGGCGTAATCGGTGGTGGCGATTGCAAAGGTTTGCTCGCAGGACTTAGGATCAAAATCACTGGGAGACAGCAACTGTCGAAGGGATTCAAGAGGCTCACCTAAAGCCCTATTCATGGCTAGGGCTTTTTCGGTGGGAATAAGCTGCTGCCCTTGGCGGGTAAACAGAGGGTCGGCTAATAAATCACGTAAGCGCCCCAACACTCGGCTCATCGCCGACTGGCTCAGGTTTAAGCGCTCCGCAGCTCGA
>NZ_JBNKPP010000114.1:0-5061 GCF_050295395.1 Agarivorans sp. | reverse complement strand
TGGCACACGTGGCGTGGGGAAAACCACTATCGCTCGTTTGTTTGCTAAAAGTCTTAATTGTGAGCAAGGCGTTTCTTCACAGCCCTGCGGACAATGCTCTAATTGTATAGAGGTAGATCAAGGCAACTTTGTTGACTTGTTGGAAATTGACGCGGCCTCGCGCACCAAGGTAGAGGATACTCGCGAGCTATTAGATAACGTGCAGTACAGCCCAGCGAAAGGGCGCTACAAAGTCTATCTGATTGACGAAGTTCATATGTTGTCTCGTCACAGCTTTAACGCCTTGCTAAAAACACTGGAAGAGCCACCTGAGCATGTCAAGTTCTTGCTGGCGACCACTGATCCTCAAAAATTGCCAGTCACGGTATTATCACGTTGTTTACAGTTTCAATTAAAAGCCTTAAGTGAAGAGCAAATCGCTCAGCAATTGGCGCGCATATTAGATGCCGAGCAGCGGGCTTATCAGCCAGCGGCGCTACAGGCCTTAGCCCATGCCGCTGATGGCAGTATGCGTGACGCTTTAAGTCTCACCGATCAAGCGCTGGCCTCTTCTAATAATGAACTAGAATACCAATCTGTATTGAACATGTTGGGGGTACTTGACCCTCATCAGTTGAGACAATTAGTTTGCCATGTGGTGGCAGGGCAGAGTGAGTCAGCATTTAATAAAATATCCGAATTAGCTAGCATGGCGCCTGATTATGAGCATTTGCACCAGCAATTGGCTGAGATTATTCATCAAGTTGCGATGGCTCAGGTGTTACCTGCTAGCCAGCACGATGAAACCATACAGATGTTAGCTGAGCAGGTTGATGCACAGTTGATTCAACTGCTCTATCAAATAGCTATCACAGGTAAACGTGATTTAGCCTACGCGCCAAGCCCACGTGGCGGCTTTGAAATGACCATTTTAAGAATGTTGGCTTTTCAACCGGCTGAACGGGTCAATAGTTCTGAGCCAGAAGTGGCGCAGTCGTCTTTGGATCAGGCCGAGACATTGGACGCCAGTTTAGTTAAAGAACAACAAGAGATTATTGAGCAAGCAATGCAACAAGGTTACCACTTAGCTGCTGAATCTCTGGCTGGCTCGGTCACGCCCGCGCCAGCCGCAAAATCCAGTGCTTCACAAGCACCGCGAGAAGCGCAGCGTGAGCAAAACCTGAATCAGTTGAAAAACCAGCTTCGAGCGAATGCCGCTCAGCCAGCCTTGACCAATAAGTCATCGCAACATAGTGTTGCAACGCCTGCGCCAGCCCAGACTGTTGCTGCTGCTACTGAACCTGATGAAAACACTGCAGCAGCGGTTGAACCAGCCACCCATGCAAGTGCGTTTGATGATGACTATTATGCACAATTTTCGCACATGGATGCGTCGCTCGATGACGAGCCAAACTATGCCGCCGAGTATGCAGAGCAAGCTTTAAATACGGGGCAAATCGAAGCAAAGCTTAACGCTTCAGAGACTACTGCCAGTAGTGCCTTAGCAACTGCGCCTAGCGAGCCGGATAAACAAGATAATACCGCTTCCTTGTTACAGCTGCGTAGCCAGCTAAGACGACGAGGGCAGGGCGCAAAAAAGCCTGAAGAGGCTCAGACCTCCGCCGCCGTGCCAGTTCGTCCCATGGCAAAGTCTGCTGCGCCGGCGTCTTCTGGCCCCGCTAAGCCTTACCATGCGCCCGTCCCTACAGAGCAGCAAACTGAACCGGCCCTCTCTGAGGCGCCTGCTGAAACGGCGTTTAGCGCCAGTAGTAGTGATAATGATATGCGTTGGGCGGAAATGGTTCAGTTTATGGAGTTAGGCCCAATTGCCAAACAAATAGCGCTAAATTCACTTTATCGGCTCTCCGGTAGACAGGTTCAATTGTTGCTAAAAAGTGATTATTCTCATTTGCCTAAAGATAGCTCACTTAACGAGCTGAGGCAGCAGCTTAGCAGCTGTTTACAAATGGACCTTGAGCTAGACCTTCAGGTTGGTGAGGATAACAAGGGCCGAACTCCGAGCGAATTAGCACAATTGCTTCACCAAAAAAAAATGGCGGAAGCCATTGAAAGCTTGCAGGCTGATCCTAACATTCAAATATTACAGCAGCGTTTTTCCGCTGAGTTAGATCACGACAGCGTTAAATACCACTGAACAACTTGATTTTCGGCATTAATCTAGATGTAATGTCGCAGTTATAACTAATTAAAGAGAAGAGTGTAGTTATGTTTAAAGGCGGAATGGGCAACCTAATGAAACAAGCGCAGCAAATGCAAGATCGCATGCAGCGTGTTCAAGAAGACATCGCCAAAATGGAAGTGACCGGTGAATCTGGCGCTGGTTTGGTTAAAGTTGTGATGTTAGGTAACCATAATGTACGTCGAGTTGAGCTAGACGACAGCTTGATGGAAGACGACAAAGACATGATTGAAGATCTCCTTGCTGCGGCGGTAAACGATGCGGTTCGCCGAGTAGAAGAATACAGTAAAGAAAAAATGGCGGAAGTCACCGGTGGCATGCAAATGCCTCCTGGCATGAAAATGCCCTTTTAGTGGTTTTTTAGCTGATTACTAAGGCCGCTAAGCGGCCTTTTTTGTGCAAGTTTATGCCAATATAAAAAGGGTATAGTGATGAAAGTATGTGGTGTTGAGATTAAAAGTAATGAAGTCATAGTGTGTCTTCTAAGTTTAGAAGATGGGTTATTTCAAATACCTGATTGCCGAGTGCGCCGTTTAAGTTTAAGCAACATCAATAGTACTCAGCATCTGCGTGATTTTCAGTTTGCCTTTGCTAAGTTAATGGCCGACTACAAAGTGGAGAAAGTGGCAATTAAGCAACGGCCTATGAAGGGGAAATTTGCCGGAGGCGCGGTGGGCTTTAAGTTGGAAGCCGCTATAGAGCTGATCGGCAATTTAACTACAGAGTTAGTTTCTGCCACCCAAGCAAAGCAAGTATTAAAAGATCAGCCGCTACCTGTGGAGTTTTCTGCCACAGGTTTAAAAGCTTTCCAAGAGCCAGCCTTTATTACCGCTTATGTAGCCTGCATGGCTTAACTAAGTACTACGATGCGAAAAAAAAAAACGATGCAGTGGCATCGGTTTTTTTATAGACAATTAAGCTTGGCTATTAGTAAGCTTCTTTATGTACAGACTGTACCGCACGACCTGAAGGATCGGCGTTGTTAGCAAAGCTTGCGTCCCAAGCAATCGCCTCGGGGGTTGAACAAGCCACAGACTTACCATGCGGCACACATTCTGCTGCAGAATCTTGAGGGAAGTGCTCTTCAAACATGCTGCGGTAGAAGTAGGCCTCTTTAGTGTCTGGGGTATTAATTGGGAAGCGGAAGGCCGCGTTTTCCAATTCTTGGTCAGATACTTCGAGTTCAACTAACTCTTTTAGGCTGTCGATCCACGAGTAACCCACACCATCAGAGAATTGCTCTTTTTGGCGCCATGCTACTTCTGCAGGGAGGTAGGCTTCAAAGGCTTCACGTACAATATGTTTCTCGATTTTATCGCCGGCACACATCTTGGCTTCAGGGTTGATGCGCATTGCTACATCCATGAACTCTTTATCGAGGAAAGGTACACGTCCTTCGATGCCCCAAGCAGCTAGTGATTTGTTGGCGCGGTTACAGTCAAACATGTGTAATTTATCGAGTTTACGCAGTGTCTCTTCGTGGAATTCTTTAGCATTGGGGGCTTTGTGGAAGTACAAGTAGCCGCCAAAAATTTCGTCAGCGCCTTCACCAGAAAGTACCATTTTAATGCCCATGGCCTTAATTTTTCGGGCCATTAGGTACATTGGGGTAGAAGCACGAATAGTTGTCACGTCATAGGTTTCTAGGTGATAGATAACGTCTTTAAGCGCATCAATCCCTTCTTGAACTGTAAAGTGAATTTCGTGGTGAACAGTACCTAAGTGATCAGCTACTTTTTGTGCTGCAGCTAAATCAGGAGAGCCAACCAAACCTACTGCAAATGAGTGTAGCTGTGGCCACCATGCACCAGAGTTGTCGTTATCTTCAATACGCTTATCGGCATACATTTTTGTGATTGCCGAAATAACTGAAGAATCTAAACCGCCTGACAGCAATACACCATAAGGTACGTCACACATAAGCTGACGTTTTACGGCCGCTTCTAGCGCTGTTTTAAGCTCTTCTACATTGGCATCGTTGTTTTCTACATTGCTGTAGTCCATCCAATCACGTTTGTAGTACTTAACGGGCTCACCTTGTTTACTGTATAAGTAGTGGCCTGGAGGGAACTCAGCAACGGTTTTACAAATTGGTGTTAGGGCTTTCATTTCTGAAGCCACATAGAAGTTACCGTGTTCGTCGTAACCGGTGTATAGCGGAATAATACCAATATGGTCACGACCGATTAGGTAGGCGTCTTCTTCTGAGTCGTAAAGGCAGAAGCCAAAAATACCGTTTAGATCATCAAGAAACTCAATACCTTTTTCTTTATACAAGGCAAGAATGATTTCACAGTCTGATTCTGTTTGAAATTGGAAATCCACTTTAAGCTGTTTCTTCAGATCTTTGTGGTTGTAGATCTCGCCGTTTACCGCTAAAGCGTGGGTTTTCTCGGGATTGTAAAGGGGCTGTGCGCCGGTATTAACGTCAACAATAGATAGACGTTCATGCACTAAAATGGCATTTTTTGAAGTGTAAATACCTGACCAGTCGGGGCCACGGTGGCGTAAACGCTTAGACATCTCTAGTGCTTGCTTACGCAATACACTGAGATCAGATTTAATATCTAGAACTCCAAATATGGAACACATACTCTTCCCTTAAACTTCTTTGTGTTTGCTCTCGTATAGATGACAAGGTGCATTTATACAATTTATTGCCTTCAATTTGCCAATATCAGAAATTATTGCAAGCCTTGATTGATATTTTTTACCAAAAAAAGCCAGAAAACTAAGAATTTTTAACAAACTGGCTATTTTTGTATGTCTATTTACAAGATTTAGGGCTTATTCTGCAGGTTTTTTGTTAGCAATTAGTTGTGAATGAACATGTTCCGCAAAACCTGCACCAGCTTCGTTGTACAAGTTAAATACTTCGTCTG
>NZ_JBNKPP010000113.1:0-1818 GCF_050295395.1 Agarivorans sp. | reverse complement strand
GAACAGGCGCTCGCTGAACATGCGGTAGATTTGTTCCATACAGCCTTCGTGCAGGCCTTCTTGGCGCATCTTCTTAAATACCATTGCAATATACAGTGGCATCACAGGGATGGCAGAGCTGGCTTGAGTGACAACGCTTTTGAGCACGGCAACGTTAGCACTGCCGCCTTTGGTTGCTAGCTTATCATTTAAGGCTTTAGCCGCGCGGTCTAAGTCCATCTTGGCTTGACCTAATGCGCCGTGCCAGTATATTGGCCAAGTCAGCTCAGTGCCGATATAGCTGTAGGCTACGGTTTTGCAGTTATCGCTTAATACACCAGCCTCGGCGAGTGCGTTAATCCACAGTTCCCAATCTTGACCACCCATCACTGTGACAGTATCGGCAATTTCTTGCTCAGTCGCAGGCTCAACGGTGGCTTCGATAATGCAGTCTTTGTTGGTATCAACGGCAGTCGCTGTATACACTTCACCGATTGGCTTGAGTGCAGAACGCACTAGCTCACCTGAGTCAGGCAGTTTGCGCACGGGCGATGCTAATGAATAGACCACCATGTCCACTTGACCTAAATCTTGCTTGATAAGCTCGATAACTTTTTGCTTAGCTTCATGGCTGAAAGCATCGCAGTTGATGCTCTTAGAGTACAAACCTTCAGCTTTGGCAAACTTGTCGAAAGCGGCAGAGTTGTACCAGCCCGCGGTACCAGGTTTGGTTTCAGTACCCGGCTTTTCGAAGAACACGCCAATAGTTGCAGCATCGCTACCGAAGGCGGCGGCAATGCGTGAAGACAGGCCATAGCCACTTGATGAACCAACAACAAGCACTTTCTTTGGACCGTTGGCGATTTTGCCTTTGGCTTTGGTTAAAGCAATTTGTTCTTGAACGTTAGCTTCACAACCAACGGGATGAGTTGTGGTACAAATGAATCCACGAATTTTGGGTTTGATAATCATGTTTAAGCTTCTTCTATCAAAATGACCAATAGGATAAATACTTCGGCGGCTAAATGGCATCTATTTTTAGCCAATTCGCCTGAATATTTAAGTGGTTGGAGCAGTTTAACGCTTATGAACAAACAGGCTCTGCTCCTGAATCAGCCTTTGGGTATATTCGTGCTGAGGCGAATTAAATATCTGTTCTGTTGGGGCTTTCTCAACCATCACGCCTTTGTGCAACACCATAATTTTATCGCTGACATGGCGAATAATATTGAGGTTATGGGACACGAAGATATAGGACAAGCCTAAGTCCTTCTGCAATTTAAGCAGCAGGTTGAGGATCTGTGAGCGTACCGAGAGATCCAAGGCGGTTAAGGCTTCATCGGCGATGATGATCTTGGGATTGAGCATCAGTGCCCGCGCCACCGCAACCCGCTGTTTTTGACCCTCAGAAATCATATGGGGATAAAAATCCGCATGCTCGGGTAATAAACCGACCTTCCTTAAGGTATCGATCACTTGGCCACTACGCTCCTTGGCGGATAACTCAGTGTTAAAGCGCAGCGGTTCATCCAGTAATTGACCAATGGTGAGCCTTGGGTTGAGTGAGGTATTGGGATCTTGGAAAATCATCCGAATAAGGCGGCAGCGCTGCTTAATATTGCGGCTGTCCAGCGCCTCGCCCTCAAAGTAAATTTCACCGCCGCTGCGGGGTTCTGCGCCCACCAAAATACGCGCTAAAGTACTCTTACCTGAACCCGCTTCACCCACGATAGCTAAGGTTTCGCCCCGGTTTAATTCAAATGAAACCGATGCTTCTAAAGATGGATGGGGTGCCATATTAAAGCAAAAACCTAATAAGTACTCACCAAAATTAGAAGA
>NZ_JBNKPP010000112.1:0-2264 GCF_050295395.1 Agarivorans sp. | reverse complement strand
ATAAGCCCATTATTAGCTATTCTGTTGTCGCTGAATTTTGACACTTGGCTTGGTGTGGTCGCGACCCTGTTGCTTGGTACACCAACACTCAGTTTTATTGGCGCCATCGGCGTAGCATTAACGGTTGGCCTGCAAAAAGGCGGCGTGCTGCTCAGCCTTGTAGTCTTGCCTTTGTATATACCCATCTTAATTTTCGCCACATCAGCGATAGATGCTGCTTCTTTGGGAATGGCCTACAACGGCCAGTTAGCCATCTTAGCGGCAATGCTGGTTGGAGCGATGACGTTAACTCCGTTCGCGATCAGTGCGGCGTTACGAGTAAGCGTTAACTAACTTAAGAACGACTTTTTTATTTAGCCCAAATTTACACAAAAAACTTAACACGAATAAGTTAAGTATTAGAAGCAAAGTGAGGACAAACAATGTGGAAATGGCTCCATCCCTACGCTAAGCCAGAATCTGCGTACCAGTTATGCGGGAAGTTTTTCCCGTGGTTCACTGTTTTAGCTTTTGGCTGTTTGACGGTTGGTACGGTTTGGGGGCTTGCATTTGCTCCGTCGGACTACCAGCAAGGTGATAGTTTCAGGCTTATCTATATTCATGTGCCTTCAGCCATTTGGTCTATGGGTGCTTACATGTCTATGGCAATTGCTGCGTTTATCGGCATCGTCTGGCAGGTAAGATTATCCAATATGGCCGCATTAGCCATGGCTCCTATCGGTGCGGTTTACACTTTTATCGCACTTATCACTGGTGCTGTTTGGGGAAAACCCATGTGGGGAGCTTGGTGGGTTTGGGATGCTCGCCTAACTTCAGAATTAATTCTGCTTTTCCTTTATCTTGGCGTTATTGCTCTGTACCACGCATTTGATGATCAAAAAACCGCTGCGAAAGCGGCAGGTATTTTGGCAATTGTGGGTGTGATTAACCTGCCAATCATTCACTTCTCTGTGGAATGGTGGAACACGTTACATCAAGGTGCAACGATCACTAAGTTTGAGAAGCCTTCTATCTCTGCCAATATGTTGTGGCCGTTGTTACTGAATATTTTTGGCTTTGCTTTTTTCTTTGCTGCGTTGACAGTTGCACGATTAAAAAACGAAATTATCAGTAAAGAGAGTCACCGCCCGTGGGTTATCCAGCTAGCTCAATCAGAGAAAGGAGAGTAACCATGCATTTTGAAACTTGGTCAGATTTTTTCGCGATGGGCGGCTACGCCAGCTACGTTTGGGGTGGTTTCGGCATTACCTATTTATCGATGGCCGTTTTATGGTTTTTGAGTATTAATCGTAGTAAGGCGCTCATGAAAGAAGTCAGAAATAAAATTAAGCGTCAAGAGCGTATCGAAGCGGCTAAACATATGGAGAACACACTGTGAACCCAAGACGTAAAAAGAGGCTCGGTATTGTCCTCGCTATTCTCATTGGTTTAGGCACAACAACAGGTTTGATTCTCTATGCATTAAGCCAAAATATGGACCTGTTCTATACGCCGACAGAATTAGTTAACGGTAAAGATGGCAAAAAGCCAGAGGTTGGTCAGCGCTTACGTATTGGCGGTATGGTCACTGTGGGGTCGGTTAAACGCGATCCTAACTCTCTCAAAGTCAGCTTTTTATTACATGATGTTGGCCCATCGGTCACTGTGGTTTACGAAGGCATTCTTCCCGATCTCTTCCGTGAAGGGCAGGGCATTGTTGCTCAAGGTGTATTAGTGGATGCGACCACAGTTGAAGCCTTTGAAGTACTGGCAAAGCATGATGAAGAATACATGCCTCCTGAAATTGCAGAAGCGATGGAAAAGAACCATGCTCCGCTGACTTACACACCGGAACAAAAACAAGGAAGTGATCAATGATTGCAGAAATAGGTCACTTTGCCCTGATTATTTCGTTGGGCTTAGCCGTCTTGCTAAGCCTATTGCCTTTGGTTGGTGCTTCAAGAAATAACGCATTATTAATGAACTCAGCCCGTCCTCTGGCATGGGGGATGTTCTCATTTTTGCTTTTGTCATTCGGCATTTTGCTTTGGGCATTCTATACCAATGATTTCACGGTTAAATACGTAGCTAGTAACTCGAATAGCTTACTTCCGTGGTATTACCGTTTAACTGCGGTTTGGGGGGCGCACGAAGGTTCGCTTCTGTTATGGGTGTTAATTCAAGCCGCTTGGACTGTTGCGGTTGCAAGTTTTAGCCGTGGTATGCCGCAAGAATCGGTGGCGCGCGTACTTGCTGTTATGGGGATGATCTCCGTAGGTTTCCTA
>NZ_JBNKPP010000111.1:0-1853 GCF_050295395.1 Agarivorans sp. | reverse complement strand
TGCAATACTTCGTCGCGAGTAGACCTTAATCATCTGCAACCGGTTACTGGCCCCATCGGTCGCTGCTTTACCTTAATTACCGAATGTGGCGAACGCACCTTTGCCATATCTCGGGGACACATGGATAAACTCAGCGCTGACTTTATTGATGAAGAATTAGTAAAAACGGGGGCTGCCTTGGCTCTCACCGCTTACTTAATGCGAGCCGATAACGACCCCATCACCGAAGCAGCCATGCAAGCCATTAACTATGCCACTGCTGCTAATGTGCCGGTGGTGCTGACCTTGGGCACACGTTTCCTGATTGAAGATGCCCCTCTATGGTGGCAACAATTTATTCGTGAGCATGTCACAGTACTAGCAATGAATGAAGAAGAAGCCGAAGCCCTCACCGGCGAAAAAGATGTACTACTGGCTTGCGAGCAAGCTTTAGAATGGTGTGATTTAGTCTTGTGTACCGCTGGCGCGCGCGGCTTATTTATGGCCGGTTATACCGATGAACAACATAAACGCGCCACCACCCATAGGCTATTACCCGGCAGTATTGCCGAATTTAATCGCGATGAATTCTCACGCCCTATGTTAAAAAACGATTGTTCGCAGCCTCTAAAGGTTTACTCGCATATTGCGCCTTTCATGGGGGGCCCAGAAAAAATCACCAATACCAACGGAGCGGGAGATGGCGCCCTCTCAGCTCTATTGCATGATATGGCAGCCAACGTTTTTCACCGCAACAATGTAGCACAATCCAGTAAACACCAGTTTAACGCCTTAAGTTACTCGTCGTTTGCCCAAATCTGCAAATATGCTAACCGCGTCAGCTACGAGGTGCTGGCCCAGCACAGCCCACGTTTATCGCGAGGTTTACCAGAGCGAGAAGAGAGTCTAGAAGAAGTTTACTGGGAACGGTAAACCCAATTGGGGGGCAAGTCTTACCAGCCCCTCAACTTTGCCACTCCACACCTTGAAATTTTTGCCAAATGTCAGTTGTTAGTCTTAACTTATTATCAAAAGTGTAAGTATCAGAATTTTAGACTAATTATTAAACAGATTGCTTTGCACCTCGTACCTAAGCACTCTTCAGGGCTAAACTAAATGCGCAGATTTTGGGGTCGTTTTTCAATTGCAGCTAGGCTGTATCTCACTATGGTAGTCGTTGGCTTAAGTTTGCTAGTTATCACCTTAAGTTATACCTATCAACACGAAAGAAACTTAGTGCAAGACATGGCCAAACAACAAATTAAAGTCATGTCTGAAAGCTATTTCGAAGGCTTAAATACGCTAATGTTGTCTGGAGCAATGGCCAACAAAAAGCTATTACACGATAAAATGCTTAAACAAGACAATATCTTAGACATAAGCTTACTCCCCTCTGCACCAATACAAGCCATGTTTAGACCCAATACCAATGCTCCAACACTCAGCACCGAGCAACAACAAGCTTTTACTGGTGAAACTGTCTACCGCTATAAGCAGCAAAATAACCAAGCCGCCCTACAAGTCCTGACACCGATTATGATGAGCGACGACCATAACGGGGTTAATTGCTTGACTTGCCACGTCACGAGCAAAAATGGAGAAGTTGCTGCCGTCATTGACGTATCATTTTCTTTAACTCATGCCAATACCATGATTCACCGAGCGCTAATCAATCAAGCCAGTTTACTCTTTGCTGTGTTCTTTGTTGGCATGTTGATGCTGGCTCTGATATTTCGAGGGGCGGTAGCCAAACGCTTATCAATACTTCGCAAACAGCTTAACCAAGCGGCCGACAACGCCGATCTACGCATCGACTTTAGCGACCCCTATAACGATGAAATCAGCGCTCTTTATCGCTCACTCAACTCTCTGAT
>NZ_JBNKPP010000110.1:0-15060 GCF_050295395.1 Agarivorans sp. | reverse complement strand
GTGGCGATGGTGTCGTTAATGGATCATACCCCCGGTCAGCGCCAGTTTGTCGACAGCGAAAAATACCGCACCTACTACATGGGCAAATACGGCCTTAACGATGCGGAAATGGCCAAGTTTGAAGCCGAGCAAACCGCCGCTTCAGAAAAATGGTCTGACGCCAACCGCCAGCAAATTGCGCAATCGGCGCGCCAACGCCGCATCGCCTTGGCCAGCCATGATGATGCCACCGAGGCACATGCCTTAGAATCAGCCTCCTTAGGCTGTGCAGTAGCCGAATTTCCCACCACTGTAGCGGCGGCTAAAGCCTCGCATGAGGCTGGGCTAAAAGTGATGATGGGCGCGCCTAATATCGTGCGCGGCGGTTCTCACTCTGGCAATGTGGCCGCCGCCGAGCTAGCCCGTCACGGCGTGCTGGATATTCTTTCTTCCGACTACTACCCCGCTAGCCTGCTGGATGCGGCTTACCAGCTCGCTAATATGCCGGATAACCACTACGATCTGTGTCAGGCTATTAAGATGGTTAGCCTAAGTCCGGCGCAAACACTAGGCTTAAATGACAGGGGCAGTATTAGCGAGGGCAAACGAGCCGACTTAGTATTGGCCCGCCCTTGTGACGAACGCTTGCAAGTGCAGCTGGTATGGCGCGAAGGAGAGCGAGTATTTTGAGCGGCAAGCAATATCAGCCCGATGAGTTTGGTGGCGAAGCTAAGCTATTTTACTTAGTAGGCCCTTCTGGTTCGGGTAAAGACAGCATCATTAATGGCCTGCGCGACAAACTTCAGGCTAACAGCAGTGTATTAATTGCCCATCGTTACATCACCCGCTGCAACGATGACAGCGCAGAAAACCATATTGCGCTAAGCGTGCCGGAGTTCACCCACCGTAAGCGCAGTGGTTTGTTTGCCATGGACTGGCAAGCCAATGGCTGTAATTACGCCGTGGGCAATGAAGTGAATACCTGGTTAAGCATGGGCTTTTCGGTATTGTTTAATGGCTCGCGCCAGCAAATTCCCCTTGCCAGAGAACTGTTTGGTGAACGGCTTAGAGTGATTGCGTTGGATGTAGAACCCGATATTTTGGCCCAGCGTTTACGCCAGCGTGGCCGCGAGCAAGAACATGACATTCTGGCGCGGCTACGCCGTAGCGAGCACTACCAAGCACAACTGCCCAAATATTGCTGGCATTTAGATAACAATCGCAGCTTAGAGAAAACCGTGAATAGCTTACTAAAATACATAGAGGAACAAACCACGGAGTACTACTTACAATGAAACTCACCTTAGTCGGCACTGGCAATGTACAAGCCAGCCCTCTCTATGGCTGCGAGTGTTTGGCCTGCCAACGCGCCCGCAAGTACCCTAGCTATGCCAGAAAGCTTTGCTCGGCGCTGCTAGAGAGCGAGGGTAAACAGTGGCTAATCGATGCCAATCACCCGCTATGGGCCAGCCGTTTTCCTGCGCATTCCTTAAGCGGCATTTTTCTTACTCACTATCATATGGATCATGTGCAGGCCCTGTTTAATATGCGCTGGGCGATTCACCCCAGGCTTCCGGTTTACCAACCAGACGACCCTAAGGGCTGCGATGACCTGTTTAAACACCCCGGCATCCTCGACTTTCAGCCGCCACTTAAAGCCAACCAAGCGATACATCTTGACCACTTACGAGTGATTCCGCTGGCCCTAAACCACTCCAAACCTTGCTTGGGTTATTTGTTCTGTGTACCACAAGGGCGAATTGCCTATTTAACCGATACCAAAGGCATTCCCGACAGCAGTTGGCAGCAATTGTTACGCCAACCGCCTAAATACGTGGTGATAGACTGTAGCAATCCGCCATCTAGTAAGGCCAAAAACCATAACAATCTCAGTGAGGTATTAGAGCTGGCTCATGCTCTGCCCGACAGCCATTGGCTGCTCACACACATCGGCCATGAGCTTGACGATTATTTACTGGAGCATCCCGATTGTTTAAGCCCTAATGTTAGCGTCGCCCACGATGAACAATGTTTAAGCCTCTAAATGAACAAAGCCAAGGAAGCCCAAATGGCGCTAGTTAAGCCGGGAACTAGGCTCAGATCTCAAGCGTCAGTAGCCAGCAGCAGTTAAGCCCCGTTTAGCTTCGCCAGGTTCAGTCTGGCCTCGCTGCGGTGCGTCTGCACTTAGGCTTAAGATTTAGCCGGCCAAATCACCACACAGGCGGTTTGTTTTTGCTTACCAAAACCGACAATTTGCGCCAGCATAGACTTGCCCACCGGAACAAAAGCCGAAGACACCACATCGCTCTGCTGTTCTACGTGGGGATCATGAATGTAGAAAAATTTATCACTCATGCCACTGAGCACTATCCAGTGCGGCCCTTTTTCGCCAGTAAAACGATAGGTGCTAATCAGTAGCAATACCGCCGCGCCTTGCTCTATCCAAGTTTCTAATTGGCTAATCGACGGTGCACGATTGTGATCTTCAATACCTTTAGCGGCGAGCTGAGCCACAAAGTCTTGGTGGACTAACTCAATCACCTGTTTTTTATTGGGGTCACGCACGCTATCAATAAACGGGGTGGAGCGTGATTGGGTCCAAAGCTCAATGGGATAACCGCGCCTAAGTGCCGCCAAAGCCAAACCCTGAGCACTGCATCCGCCATGTCCGGCGGCCATAAAAATGGTGGTGGCTTCGCGCCATAGTTGCAGCTCTTCGGTGCGGCTGGGCTCATGGCCACTGAGACAGCTAAAGCTCATGAGCAAACAGGCAGCGCCACAAGTAAAGGGCGTAGTTTGAATGTACAAGGGCATCGGCAGCTGTACTCTAGGGCCCTGCGGTGACAGGCGTTTTTGCATGCGCCGACCATCACAAAGGTCGTCGTAATAATGCACCAGAAACTTAAGCAGCTGATAGCCCATTTTTTGATAAAAATTAATCGCCGACGTATTGTCTTCACGCACTTCTAGTCGTAATGTATTGACGCCTTGATCAAGAGCTGCACGCTCGCATTGCCCTAGCAAACTTTGGGCAATTCCACGTCCTCGGAAATCTGGTTTAACAGCAATTGAGTACAACCTCGAAAGCTGAGTACCTTGGTGAAATAGCAATAGCGCATAACCTGCCAAACCTTTACCACTGTCGGCCACAAACAACATGGCCTGGGAAGAGTGCAAGAAGCGCTTCATTTGCCGTGGCGATATGCGATCCCCAGCAAATAACTGTTGTTCCAATGTATTTAGTTCGGCGAGATCGGAACTGTTCGCTAAACGAAAGTCCATACGATTTCCTGATAGGTAAGCCCAATTGCTTGGCAATAATAGACCTAAAAAATCAGGAAAAATATAGCGATGGCAAATCTTTTAATCGTTACCGACCAAGCCAGTGACTGGAGCCAATATTTTCCGTCGGAGCAGGTGGTCAGTGTCGACCACTACCTCAATACCGACTGGAAAAGCACCGGCCAAAAAAACGTTCAAGTGGTTAACCTGTGTCGCGATTATGACTACATGAGTAGCGGCTACTATTGTTCGCTAATGGCTGAAGCTCGGGGCCACAGGGTAATCCCCAGAGTGATGGCAATTAACGACATTAACCAGCCATTGCTGATTTCCAGCGAGCTATTTAAGTTGGGAAGCGCATACCGCGAGCAGCATCAAATCAGCTGCAAAATCTACTTTGGCCGCACTACCGAAAAAGGCCTAGAAAAACTGGCAAAATACCTATTTGAAAAATTTATGGTACCGGTGATCGAGCTGCACTTATCCAAGCATCGCGAGCAATGGAATATTCAGCATATCGCCCCCTATCCTTTTCAGGATTTGTTAGATCAAGAGCAAGACTTCTTCATTGAATCATTGGCGCTGTTTTCCAGCAAAATTTGGCGCAAACCGCGACAAGAAAAAAAATCGCGCTACGACATCGCCTTGCTGGTTGACCCTGATGAAAAAATGCCGCCTTCCGATCCTTCCGCACTAAAGCGCTTTAAACGTGCAGCCTCGCGTTTGGGCATGAATTTGGAAACCATTGGCCCAGACGACATTTCACGCTTGGGAGAATTTGACGGGCTGTTTATTCGCACCACCACCAACATCGGCAACTATAGCTATCGCTTCGCTAAAACCGGCGAGAAGCTAGGACTGGTGGTCATCGACGATGCCGAATCAATCATGAAATGCACTAACAAGGTATTTCTTACCGAGCTAATGCAACAAAATCGCGTGCCCGCGCCCACCAGCGTGATAGTGCAAAGTTTCAATCCACAATGGAAAACCCAGCTACTTGAGCAACTGGACTTTCCGATGGTGCTTAAAATTCCCGATGGCGCCTTTTCTCGTGGCGTGATTAAAGTGCGTGACGAAGCCGAGTTACAACGCGAAGCCTGCAGCTTATTTGAGAAAAGTGCCTTAATTTTGGCTCAGGCATTTATGCCTACCGACTTTGACTGGCGCATTGGGGTGTTAAATCGCCAAGCTATTTTCGCCTGTAAGTACATGATGAGTCGCGGCCACTGGCAAATTTATCAGCACCATAAGAGTGGCCGAGTCAGTTCTGGTGGCTTTGAAACACTCGACTTAAAACAAGTGCCTAAAAATGTGGTGGATATAGCGGTTAAAGCCGCCAACCTGATTGGTTCGGGCTTATATGGCGTGGATTTAAAAGAAATTAACGGCCAGGTTTACGTGATTGAGGTAAACGACAACCCGAGCATCGACCATCATGTAGAAGATGCCTTCTTAGGCGATTTACTGTATGACCGAATTATGACCGAGTTTTTAAGGCGGATCCAAATGCGCGGCTTTTAGCCACGCAGGGGTTTAGCGGGCATGTCGCGCCATTACGCTGGCGCGACCATACGCTTAAAACTTATAAGCCAAACCTAAATAAGCACCACTGTTGTCGGTACTGTAATGACGAGTTGCAATGTCTTCATATTGATAACCACCAGAAAGCGCTAAACCGCCAGCTGCACTATCAAAAAACTGGTAGTTTAATCCAGCGCGGAACAAATTGGCTTGGTAATCTTCTTCGCTTAAAGACAATTTCAAATCACTTTCTATACCTAAGCCCGAGCCTGGAAAACGCCAAGTCACGCGGCCTACCGCATAGATTTGCTCGCCATCATTAGAGCCATCCGTAGCACTATTGGCGCTCTCCCAGCCCTCGTAACCGGCGCCCAAGTCCACATATAAACCGGCAGTATCAAACAAGTTGTAATACAACTCGGCCTGATAACTAGAGCCATCGGCAGGATCACCTTGCTTACGTTTATTGGCCACTACTGCCACATTAGGCACTAAAGGGATAGGATGCTTAAAACGCATGCTTAAATCGCCCTGCCAAGCAGAAGAGGCTTTAGGCTCAGAATCGGTTTGGGCAATATGAGTAGAGAGGGTGAGCCCTAATAAATCGGCGTGGGCAGGTAAGGTGGCTAACAATGCAGCGCCTAGCGCGAGACGAAATTTCATCTAAAATCCTATAGTTAAACAACATGGTTAAGCTGAGTCCGGCATTTTGCCATGCACCTACCTTTCGACCAAGATAAAAATCTGTAAAATTAAAGTGATTTGGAATTTAAACCTAGGGATTTAACATGCCAACTCGCTCACTCAGTCTTTAGTCACTTAACTTGGCCAACCATGCATGCCTTGGCGCTAGTATCACATTTAACAAAATTGACACATTTACCGAACTCCTTCACTATTGGAGCTTGCTTTGCAGCACATGTTGATGGCAAACAATCATGATTGTTTAATTTACTTAGCAAGCAGGTAGCGATGCATCAAGCAAATAACTTAGCACAAGTTCTTAGCTTACCGTCTCAAGCTCATCATCACAGCCATAGTTACGCGCAGATGGTGATTGGTTTGCACGGGAAAACCGAGTTCGATATACAGGGTCGCGGCCAAGCTGTTGGCCCCGGAGACGGTTGCCTACTGCCTGCCAGCACCGAGCATGCCTTTAATGGCCTTGCTAACAATCAAATATTAGTCGTGAATGTCGTTGCCACCACCCAGCCTTCCTTACAAGACAAACTTGAACATTTGTTTCGTCATCCCAGCTATTTTCAATTAAGCCAACAAACACAACTGTTAATTAGAGCACTGGGCCAAGAACTGCTATTACAACCCCACGATCCGCTACTAGCCGAGTCGTGCGCCAATACGTTGGTCTGTATACTGAAGAAGCACTTAAGCTCACCGCTGCCCAGCAAGCGCCAAGGTGAACGGCTCTCTATGGCGCGCATCGACAGCTATATTCAACACCACTTACAGCACAAAATCAGCGTGGCCCAGCTAGCTGGCAGTGTGTTTATGGCAGAAAGCCACTTCTATGCCTTATTTCGCCAACAAACAGGCTTAAGCCCTCATCAATACCTTTTGATTAAACGCCTAGAGCAAGCCAAACAACTGCTAATTGAGCCTCATTTCAGCATTCAGCAAATAGCCCAACTGTGTGGTTTTGCTAGCCAAAGCAGCTTTACCACCGCGTTTAATCGCCATTTTTCCCTAACCCCTGCTCGCTTTCGCCGTCAGTTTCACTAAGCCTTCAACCTTAGCCCAAGCCGCATACACTACACTTACTAACAGAGCATTGCGCTGGCTTAGTGTTAACTGAAGATCAGAGTATTTCGAAAAAAATTCGTTGTTTTTCGAAATACTCCTAGCGCTTACCCATCTACAATCGTCAATTAATAACAAAAATATAACATTTGAAGTTAACCGATACCTCTATGAGGAGCGCTCATGACCAGTAACATCCCCTTAACTGCGCAAAACTTTGCCCAAGCCGACTTCATTGCCCAACCAGCAGAACAACTTTGGCGGTACATCTCGCCGCTTTATTGTGTTGATGAGTCCGCTTGGCTGAATCAACTGCTGCCCTTGGCCGAGCCAGATCCGGCAGAGCGGGCAGAAACCCAACGCCTTGCCGAGCAGTTAATTAAACAAGTTCGGGCAGATAAAAAAGCGCTGCAAATGATCGATGCCCTGCTACTAGAATACAGCCTTGATACCCGCGAAGGTATTTTGCTGATGTGTCTAGCCGAAGCGCTGATGCGCATACCTGATAGCGCCACCGCCGATGCATTAATTCGCGACAAACTCAGTGTGGCCGACTGGAAATCTCACCTAAAAAATTCCGACTCTCTATTTGTTAACGCCTCCACTTGGGGACTAATGCTAACGGGTAAGGTGGTGAGTCTAAAAGATCAACCTCCAGCTCAGCCCTATAAAGTACTCAATAAACTGGTGAATAAGTTTTCTGAGCCGGTGATCCGCCAAGCCATGCAACAGGCGATGAAAATTATGGGCCATCAGTTTGTGCTAGGCAGAAGCATTCGAGAGGCGCTAAACAATGCTCAAGGGCCTCGTAGCGAAGGCTATAGCTATTCTTTTGATATGTTGGGCGAATCGGCCCTCACCGCTGGCGATGCCCAAAAATACCAACAAGACTACCTACAAGCGATTAGCGCAGTAGCCAAACAAGCTAAATCGGCGGCGGCCAAAGGGCCAGCTTGCTCGGTTTCGATTAAACTCTCAGCGCTGCACCCGCGCTATGAAGTGGCTCAACAACAGCGAGTGATGAGCGAGATGTTTGATAGTGTGCTGGAACTACTACAACATGCGCGACAACAGGATGTAGCGATTACTATTGATGCCGAAGAAGCCGACCGCTTAGAGTTATCGTTAAAGTTATTCGCCAAACTCTATCAACATCCATCGATGCAAGGTTGGGGCAAGTTTGGCTTAGTGGTACAAGCCTACTCCAAACGCGCCTTGGCGGTAATTAGCTGGCTAGCGGCCTTGGCTAAACAACAGGGCGATGTAATTCCCATGCGCTTAGTGAAAGGCGCCTATTGGGATAGCGAGTTAAAACTGGCGCAGCAACATGGCCACCCAGCCTATCCGGTGTTTACCCGTAAAGAAGCCACCGATGTGAGTTACCTGGCCTGCGCCCGAGTCTTATTAAGTGAGCCCTATCGCGGGCTGATTTATCCGCAATTTGCCAGCCACAATGCACAAACGGTCGCCGCTATTTCAGCCATGGCTACGCATAACGATTATGAGTTTCAACGCCTGCATGGCATGGGCGAATCCTTATACAAACATGCCAAGGCGCTGTTCAACAGCGAGGTGCGTATCTATGCTCCCGTAGGCAGCCATAAAGACTTACTGCCTTATCTTGTGCGGCGACTTTTAGAAAATGGGGCCAATAGTTCCTTTGTGCATCGCTTGGTAGATGCCCGCTGCCCGATTAGCGAACTCACCAAGCATCCGGTGGACTTATTGCGTTCTCGCCAGACCTTGCATAATCCGCATATTGTTAACCCGCCGCAATTATTTGGCCAGCAGCGAGCCAATTCACTCGGTATCGCCACCGACATAGAAAGCCAATGGCAGCCGTTTCGCCAGCAAGTTGAAGCCTTTTTGGGCGACTATCAATGGCAGGCCGACTCACTGATTAACGGCCAAGCTCAAAGTAACGTTCGCCAAGCAGTGATGGCACCCTACGCAAGCCAACAGCAAGTGGGTGAAGTGAGCTGGGCCAAGGTTGAGCAAGTCGCCACAGCTTTAGACGCAGCCGAACAAGCCCACCCAACTTGGCAGCAAACACCGGTAAACCAACGTGCTCAATACCTGCGGGCGCTGGCCGACAAATTAGAACAGCACATGCCCGAACTAGTAGCGCTGTGCCATCGCGAAGCCGGTAAAACCGTTCACGACAGTATTGATGAAATACGCGAAGCAGTGGACTTCTTACGTTATTACAGCCAACAAGCTGAATCTATTTTCAGCCAAACTCTAGAGCAAACCGGCCTGCAAGGGCAACAGCAGCAAGTGCGTTATCAAGGCCGCGGCCTGTTTGTTTGCATTAGCCCTTGGAACTTTCCCTTAGCTATCTTTATTGGCCAAATAGCGGCAGCACTGGTGGCGGGTAACTGCGTGCTGGCAAAACCGGCCGAGCAAACCAGTCTGATTGCCGCTCGTTGCATCGAGTTATTGCTTGAAACCGGTATTCCCGGTGCAGTAATTCAACTATTACTAGGGAGCGGCGCAGAATTAGGCCCCGCCTTATGTAGCGATCCACGCATCGCCGGGGTCGCCTTTACCGGCTCTACACCTACCGCGCAAAGCATTAACCGACTATTAGCCAAACGCGATAGCCTGCCGGTGCCCTTTATTGCGGAAACCGGCGGACAAAATGCCATGATAGTCGACAGCACCGCGCTGCCCGAGCAAGTGGTGCGCGACGTGCTGCGCTCTGCTTTTGCTTCTGCCGGACAACGCTGTTCGGCACTGCGGGTATTGTTTGTTCAGCAAGACATTGCCGAGCGCATCATTAGCCTGCTACAAGGTGCCATGAGCGAGCTCAGCGTGGCCTGTCCGGAATACTTAAGTAGTGATTTAGGGCCGGTTATTGACTCAAAGGCTCAGCAAAAACTATTGCAACACATCGAGTGGTTGCAACAAAACGCCCAACTGATTTACCAATTACCTCTGGACGAAGAATGCCAACAAGGTAGTTATGTGGCACCCTGCGCATTTGAAATTGACAGCCTCTCTCAACTCACAGAGGAACACTTTGGCCCAATACTGCATGTGATTAAATTTCATGCAAATCAAATTGATAGCGTGATTAATCAAATAAATGACAGTGGTTTTGGGTTAACATTGGGGGTGCATAGTCGTAATGAGAGCACTTATCGGCATATCGAACAGCGTGCTCGGGTGGGCAATTGTTATATCAACCGCGACCAAGTAGGCGCGGTAGTGGGAGTACAACCCTTTGGTGGGCGAGGCCTTTCTGGTACTGGCCCTAAAGCGGGTGGCCCCCATTACTTATACCGCTTCGCCCAAGCCGAAGTCACTGTTATTAAGGCCTCAGGAGTGCAATAAAATGACCATGCAAATAAGCGAATTAACACAAAGCCTTGCGGTATTTGAACACTGGCAGCAACAAGCGCTAAGCCAGCGAGTCGAGATTGTTAAACAATGGGCCTCACTGCTAAGCCAGCGCTCCACCGATTGGGCCGAAGCAGTCGCCATGATCAACTTGCAATGCCAACAGGCAACGGCCTTAATCGGCCAGACTCAGTCCTTGCCAGGCCCTACTGGGGAGAGCAATGAACTGTATTGTGTAGGTCGAGGCAGCTTTTTGTTAAGCGGCGATGAACAGGCCAATTCAGTGGCGCTACTGGGGCTAATTAGCGCCGCACTGGTGGCGGGGAACACCATTATATGCAGTGTCCACCCCAAGGCTGATTGCCAGTTGGAATTGGCGCTTAGCGACTTATTGCGCGCAGGCTGTCCCGACAGAGTGGCCATTTACACTGCCTACGACGCGGCTGAAGCACTCGCCAAGCAGCCCGCTTTAGCAGGGGTTGCTCTGGTGGGGGCTAGCCACACTTGCCAACGCTTTAACCTGTTGTTGGCCGAGCGAGAGGGTCAGATCGCGCAGCTGATTTACGAAGGAGATCTGCAAGATTACTCCCTGCTAAGTGAGCCAACGCTTTGTTTACGCTTTATTACTGAGCGTACTCGCACTATAAATATCACCGCCGTAGGCGGTAACGCGAGCCTACTGGAATTAGGCAGCGCCGAGTAACACACAACGTATAAGGCTCGAAAGAGCCATCAAAAGGAATAACTAATGATTGAAAATAGCTTTGCTATCAGTGCCACATTCGTAGCCTATCTCATCGTTATGCTATCAATTGGCATTTACGCTTATAAACGAACGTCTAACTCTGAAGACTACTTCTTGGGTGGCCGTTCACTAGGGCCTTGGCCTGCAGCCCTATCCGCAGGGGCATCAGACATGAGCGGCTGGTTATTGTTGGGACTTCCCGGCTACGCCTATGCCGCAGGAATTGAAGCCATTTGGCTGGCGGGCGGCTTATTAGTGGGCACTTGGCTAAACTGGTTAATTTGCGCCAAACGCCTTCGCACCTACTCGATTGTTGCCGATAATGCCTTAACTATTCCTGAATACTTTGCCCGTCGCTTCGCCGATAAATCAAAGCTATTACAGTCTATTTCGGCCTTGTTCATCCTCTTGTTTTTCTTGTTCTATACCAGTTCGGGTTTAGTAGCAGGCGGTAAACTATTTGAAACCGTATTTGGTTTGGATTATCGCTTCGCGGTGATAGTTGGCACCTTGTGCGTGGTGTCTTACACCTTATTTGGCGGCTTTCTTGCGGTATCTTGGACCGATTTAGTTCAGGGTTTATTAATGGCCGCCGCTTTAGTCATTGTGCCGATTGCGGCAATGGAAGGCTCGGTGAGTGATTTGGGCACGGCTCTTGAGCTAAAAAACCCTGAGCTGCTCAACCTATGGACTGACGCTAGCGGCCAAAGCTTGTCGGCCATTGCCATTATCTCTTTGGTGGCATGGGGCTTGGGTTATTTTGGTCAGCCGCACATTCTAGCGCGCTTTAAAGCTACCCGCCGCAATGGCGACATCGCTACCGCACGACGCATCGCGGTAAGCTGGACCGCACTGTCAATGGCTGGTGCACTACTAATTGGTGTAGTAGGCATTGTATACGTGGACGCGCATCTGGGTGGCACAGTTAAAGATGGCGAAACCATCTTCATGTTGCTGGTTAACGCGATTTTCCATCCGGTGGTAGCCGGTATTTTGCTGGCCGCCATTCTTGCGGCAATCATGAGTACCGCCGACTCTCAGCTATTGGTATCTTCTTCTGCTTTAGCTGAAGACTTTTATAAGCAAGTTTTCCGCCCTCAAGCTAGCCAACAAGAAATTGTTCGAGTCGGCCGCATCGCGGTAATTGCGCTGTCTATAGTGGCGCTATTTTTAGCCATGAACCCAGAAAGTTCGGTGCTAGGCTTGGTATCTTACGCTTGGGCAGGTTTTGGCGCGGCCTTTGGCCCGGCCATCCTCTTTAGCTTGTTCTGGAAGGATATGAACCGCAACGGTGCGCTAGCGGGTGTAGTGGTGGGTGGTATTACCGTGGTGCTATGGAAGCAACTTAGCGGTGGTATTTTTGACTTATATGAAATCGTGCCCGGCTTTATCTTTGCCAGCATGGCGATTGTGCTGTTGTCTAAACTGAGCGGCGGTGCAAGTGATACAGTAAAAGCCAGCTTTGACGAATACCAAAGCAAACTGCAATCTCTTGATTAATAGTAAGAACTTATAAAAAAGGGCTTAGTCGTTGACTGCGACTAAGCCCTTCCTTTTAAAGGCTAAGTGAATTTAGCCTAGCTATAGTAACTCACAGCTTACCAAGGAACTTCGATATCGAGTTCTTTGATTAAGCGATCCACTTCTTGCCATGCCGCTTTTTTCTGCTTCATATCTAGCTCTTCGCCAATCAGAAAATCACGATCACCCGGTGCATTAGGGTGGCCTAATAAGGCCGCAATCGACATCCAAACATAAGCGGTTACCGGATCTTCAGCCATGTGCTCACCTTCAAAGTAGCGTAGGCCTAATAGATAAGCGGCTTCTTGATCCTTGTTCATTGCCGCCTGATTGTACCAAGACTCGGCTTGAGTAAAGTCTTGCGCTACACCTTCACCGTTCCAGTAGCTTTCGGCTAGTAAAAACTGCGCCTGAGCATCCTGCTGTTGGGCGGCAGCTTTTAACCAATCAATAGCTAACTCGGGTTTAACGCCCTCACTAGTAAGACCTTCTTGATACAACACAGCCACTTGAGTCATCGCCGCTACATTACCGGCTTTGGCCGCTAAAATGTAGTTAGCCAAGGCCTTATCTAGGTCTTGCTGTTGCGACTCTGCTAGCTGGTATTGCTGGGCAAGCTTAAACTCTTGTTCGCCACATACGCCACTGCATTCAATGGCAGTGGGAATGTCGCTGGTTGGCGTTGTCGCCGACTGGCTGCAACCGACCAACAATGCGGCGGCAACACAGCTGGCTAAGCCATAAACTGATTTTTTCATTTTCTGTCCTTTGTTGAACGTTGCCTAATGACCAAATAAGACAACGGGGGCAACGCTAACACATTTTACCGCCCAGAAAATAGTGAATAATTATTTAATTGCGATTAATCAATTTGCGAGGGATCCGCCAACAAACAGCTAGCCAGATCACAAATTTGCTGCTAATGCGAGTTAGCAGCAAATCATTTGATGAATAATCAGTCTATTTTATGCAGTTATCGAAGAAGGTAACGGTGGCAGGCCAATCGGCAAATACACCCAATACCGCAAGCTCTGTTTTTAATACATTCAGCACTTCCAACTCGGCATAGTTAGTATAACGACGCTCTAACGACCAAGTGATTATGTCTAGGCCCGCATCCTTAAGCTGCTTAGCGTAGTCACTGGCTACTAACTGGCCATTTTGCTGCTCGATTAACATCGGATAAATTGGTGCCACAATATTAATTCCTTTAGCGGCAATCTCGGTGGGGCTAGGCACATTATCCGAAGAGTACAAATACACGGCTTGCTCACCAAACTCTGGATCGCTAGCAATCCAAAAATCGATATCATCAATCAAGAACGACTGGGCATAAACATCACTAGGTGCAACCTCGGCCTCTAGGTATTCATCAATCATCTTCTGCGCAAACTCTTGTTGGGTCATCCCCGCAGCGGCTAAATCTTGAGCCGATGGTGTTTTTAGCTCCGGTGTCATTTTCACCCCCAAGGCCTTAAATAAGGCAATGCTCTCTTTGTGAGATAACAAAGTGCCAGTATTGGCGTAGAGATCGGTACGAAAACTTGGCGTCGCATTCATATACTCTTCCACCGTAGTGGCATTGGGGTTGTATGAGTCCATTTTCCCTTGTAGAGACTTATATTCAGCAAGAGTAAAATCAGAGGTGCGACATTCCGCACTGGCCGTTACACCATTTAGCGGGTCGGCTGGGCTAAACGGTACCGAACATTTAGCCGCCAGCTCAGGCACCGCCAACACATTAGTGGTGGTATGTAAGTCGCCATGAGAGTGACGACAGACTAACTCGCCATCTTTGGTTAAAGCGACATCACATTCCAAAACCCCAGCCCCCATGCGCGCCGCCGCAAGGTAACTTTCTTGAGTATGTTCGGGAAACATTAACGGCGCACCGCGGTGGCCAATCGATAAAGCACTCACCTGATAGCTAGTTTTACTTTCAACACAGGCAGAGAGTTGCTGTTTTAATTCGCCTTCGGGAAGTTGATCTACTAAATAAGCGGGGCGAGGGCCTAATTGCACCTTAGACACGGCAGCAGAGTTAGCCGTAGCTTGAGTTATATCGTTATCATCACAGGCGCTCAGTAAAGCCAGCGGGCAAAGTAACCATCCTAGGTGTAGCAGTTTCATTGGCGATCATCCTTATCATTAGTTAAGCGTTATGGTGAGCCAATAGTAGAGACGCGCTAGATTGCACGCAGATGATCATTTTATGTTGAATTTATGGCACAACTTGGTGAAGCTCACCAGTAAACATGGCGCAGAAAATAGCAAAGCCGGCCTCAAGCCGGCTTTGCTCTGCTTAATGATAGCTTAGCGATAATCAGGAATAGAGCGGTTCCAAGTGACCAACTTGGTAACATCAGCTTTGTTTTCCCAATAATGAGCTAAAGCGGCATCGGGGTTAGTACCTAAGCCTTGCTTATAGTAATAAGCCAAGGTACTCGCCGCCGGCTTAGATCCCCGCTGCGCCGATAAATGAAATAGCTCAAAGGCTTTTTGGTAGTCTTGCTTTACCCCGCGACCAAAGTGATACATTCGCCCTAAAGCCCATAGGCTTTCGCTATTGCCCTGCTCTATGGCTTGCTCAAATAAACGTTGCGCCTGTGCATAATCACGCTTGCCCGTCACGCCGTGGTAAACCAATAAGCCCAGTTCTCTACTTGCGTAGGGGTGATGTTGATCACTGGCAATTTGGTAGTACTTTGCCGCTTCAGCAAGGTCGGCCTCTTCAAACAAGCCCTTGGCTTTCGCCTTTGCTATCCAATAGGCTGATTCTGCGCGCCCCTGAGCGGCCAGCTGTAAATGCAGGTTGTAACAGCTTTGCTGTTTCTTGAGTCGTGAACACCAGCTCTGAAGTTGCAAATCCGTTGCAGCCGACTGCTCTCTGGCTTGCACACTAAATACCG
>NZ_JBNKPP010000109.1:0-6007 GCF_050295395.1 Agarivorans sp. | reverse complement strand
GAGTGGTACCGTTAGGGCCGATTTTAGATTTAAATAAACCCCATCAGCGCGCACAGCTTTAATAGATAATTAATAATTGCTCAGCATTTTATTTATACACCAGCTATACTGCATTTACTTTATATAAATTAGGTGTTTAGTGATAAATTTGATGCAGGCTTGCGGTTTGCTTATAGTGTGGCTTTGGCCGATGTTAGCAGTCGCACAAGCAAAAATTCTGGTGATAGAAAGCTATCATCAGAGCTTTGCTTGGGATCAAAGTTATATTCAAGGTATAGAAGAGGTGCTGAGTGAGCATTATCAACTCAGCTACTTTGAAATGGACACTAAACGGTTGCCGCCTGCCGAACATACCAATCGAGCAGAATTGGCTTGGCAACACTACCTAGCCACTCAACCTGATTTAGTCATTCTCGGTGACGATAACGCACTTAAATATTTAGGCCCTCGCTTTGCTCAAACCACTGTGCCAGTAGTGTATTTAGGGGTGAATAACAATCCTCGTCATTACCAAGTGCATCAGCGTTTTAATATTACGGGTGTGTTAGAAAGGCCACTGATTAAACGCTCTATCACTATTATTCAGCAAATCAATGATATGCAGTTAAAGCGTATCCTGCTTATGTCAGATAACAGCACCACTTCACAGTATATTTTTAGAGATGTATTTGACCAGCGAACCCAGCAGTTGATATCCGGTGTAGAAGTGGAACTCAGGCTGATTAACGATTGGCGAACCTGGCAACAAACCGTGTTAAATGCCAAGGCTGAAGGTTTTGATGCTATTGCGTTTATTCTCTATCAATCGCTCACCGATGAGGATCAGCGAAATGTGGATTCCGAGCAAGTGATTAGTTGGTCGGTAAACCACACCCCGTTGGCACCTTACGGTTTTTGGGACTTTGCCGTTGGCAAAAATAAAACTATTGGCGGTTTGGTGATGGTGGGTTATGAACAAGGCAAAATCGCTGGCGAAATGGCGCTTACTATATTATCTACAGGCGCTGTTCCACACACTCTTGGGCCTAAAACCGCCGAAAAAGGCCGTTATCTATTTAGCCGTAGTCAGCTACAACATTACAAGATTAACCTACCAGAACATATCCGCGCTAAAGCCGAATTTGTTGAGTAAGTCTGCAAGTGTAGAGTGCTATAAAAATTTCATTTTACCGATAGTTGGGTCTACTTGCGTTAATCTACATTTGATATTATGTTTGATTTTAGTGTTAGGGTTGTTGCGCTTTAACCAAGCCTAACTTAAGTTAATCAAACGGCCTTTTAAGGCCGTTTTTTTTGCGCTAAATTACCACTTTAACTGCCCTTTCAACTAGGCTAACTGAGATATCGCTTAATCTTGCTATCTAGTTGTCACGCAATCGCGTAGAATCCTGCTGGTTTTTAAGCCAGTGTGCTTAGCGTTTTATTTGATTCAGGAACACTCATGACTAACAACGATATTCTTCGACGTCTTCGTTATTGCTTTGATTTGAACGATAACAAGATGATTGGCATTTTTGCTCAAGCGGATTTAAAAGTGAGCCGCGCCGAGGTGAGTGACTGGTTGAAGAAAGACGACGACTCGGCCTACCGCAGTCTTAATGACCGCACTTTAGCGATTTTCCTCAATGGTTTTATTAATGAAAAACGTGGCAAACGCGAAGGCACCCAACCAGAGCCTGAAAAACGTTTAAATAACAACATTATATTAAAGAAGTTAAAAATTGCCTTAAACCTTAAAGCCGAAGATATGCTAGAGATTCTAGGCCTTACTGGTTTTCAATTAAGCAAGCATGAGCTGAGCGCATTTTTCCGTAAAGCAGAGCATAAACACTTCCGTCTATGTAAAGACCAAGTGATGCGTAATTTTTTACATGGCTTACAGTTAAAATACCGGCCTAATCCTGAGCAAGCGGCTGATTTTAGTTGGGATGACGAGTAAGTTTGTTTTAGCTGCTAGTTAGTATAAAAAAGCCGAGTTTTACTCGGCTTTTTGCTATTTAAACCAAGGTATTAGTGATCTTCAAAAGGATTGGTCTCTAGCTCACTAAGCTCTGGCTGTTGCTCATCCTGCTCTGGGCTTGTGCTGTAAGGATGGCTGGTAAACACAGCCTCGGTTTCACTAAAGTTGTCAATCAAGGCTTGGCCTTGATGGTACAGGCAACGCCGACCGGCTTGAAAGATGTGGCGACTCATCAGCTGACTCCTCTATTAAAGGCTCAACTATAAATACGCAGTAAAGGGGAAAAAGGATCGCTAAACAGTGTAGCAAGTTGGGGCCAAGCAAAAGCTTAAGCCCCTTGTGATATTAAGCGCCTTGCGCCGCAGACAGGTTAATAGACTGCTCTTTATCGTCGCTTAATTGCGGGTCATCACGGTCGGTTACGCTAAGGGTAATAACGGCTGCTACCACCATTGAAGCACCACCTAGCATTAGCGCCATCATAGAATCACCACCAAAGAATTCACGCGTCACGTAACCTAAGATACCTGCCGCTAAAATTTGTGGGATTACGATGAAGAAGTTAAATACGCCCATGAAGAAGCCCATTTTTTTGCTAGGCAAAGAGCCCGCTAAAATAGCGTAAGGCATACATAGTATGCTGGCCCAGGCGAAGCCAATGCCTACCATGTTAATCATTAACAATTTAGGGTCGCTAATAAAGTTCATGCCCGCCAAGCTAATGCCACCAATGGTTAAACAAAGCGCGTGAACCACCTTACGGCTGGTGCGTGCAGCTAGCCAAGGTAGAGCAAAGGCGGCTAAGGCGCTAACCCCGTTATACATGGCAAAACACAAACCTACCCAGTCGGCACCTTCGTTATACAGGGCTGAAGAGGCGTCACTAGTGCCATAAACACTGCTAGTTACCGCCGAAGTGGTGTAGATCCACATAGCGAATAGGGCAAACCAAGAGAAGAATTGCACCACAGCCAATTGGCGCATGGTTTTTGGCATTTGTTTTACGTCTTGCCATACACTGGCTAGGCCATTGCTAGTTTCTTGCTCTGGCTCATCGCTTTCAAAGCGCGCCATTTCTTCTGGGCTGTATTCTTTAGTGCGCAGTACCGTCCATAATACTGCGCCAAAAAATACGATAGCACCGGCGTAAAAAGAAATCTTAACCGAAGGTGGAATTACTCCTTCGGGCGCCGTGTTAGCAATGCCAAACCAGTTGCTAAGCATGTAAGGCATGGCCGAAGCGATAACCGAGCCTACACCAATGAAGAAGGTTTGCACGGCAAAACCTTGAGTGCGTTGCTCCGATGGTAAGTTGTCGGCTACTAAGGCGCGGAAGGGTTCCATAGATACGTTGATAGAGGCATCTAAAATCCACAACATACCCGCAGCCACCCACAAGTGAGGTGAGTTAGGCATTACCAGTAGTGCTAGCGAAGACAGTATTGCACCCGCTAGGAAGTAAGGGCGACGACGACCCAAACCATTCCAAGTGCGGTCACTCATGTAACCAATAATCGGTTGAATCAATAAACCTGTCACTGGCGCAGCCAGCCACAAAATAGGAATTTGGTCGATGCTGGCACCAAGGGTTTCGAAAATACGACTAACGTTGGCGTTCTGTAAGCCAAAGCCAAATTGAATGCCTAGGAATCCGAAACTCATGTTCCAGATTTGCCAAAAGCGTAGTTTGGGTTTCTGTGTGTTCATAAACTTACCTACTAGTGAGGACGGGCACTTGGGCAGTCCAAGCAATAAAAAACTGGCGCGATTGTGAAGATAAAAGGTGATTTAATCCACAAAATTTAAGTGATATGGATCACATATAGCATTGAAAATGTTTTCAGTGTCACATTTTGTGGTTTTGTATGCTGCCTTTTGGGTTTTTGCCAAAATAATATAATGCTACTAATAGAGCGGTTTGTTTCGGAAGACATGAGTTTTTTCTAGCGTCGTGGTGTTCGCGGTGTGGTTCGCATTCGTCAATGCGCTAAGCGTTAAGGGCGCGTTATTAATACTTAATATACTTACGCTGCTTAGGTGGATAAAAGCAGGAAAAATTGTTGTTTCGCTGCTTGATCTTAAGTTTCGCTTAACTATAATAACTTTCGAATCGAAACTTATTTAATAATAAAATGATCAAACGAAACACCCAACAGCGCCGTAGACTGATCCTAGAACGGCTTGCCGAGCAAGGTGAGCTCAAGGTAGACGAGCTAGCTCAGCTATTCGAAACTTCTGAAGTTACGATCCGAAAGGACTTAGCCAGTTTAGAAGCCAACGGTTTATTGTTGCGCCGCTACGGTGGTGCGGTACCCATTCCCAGCGAACTGATTAACGAATCGCAAGACGAACACGTTTCTGCGCAAAAACAAGCGATAGCGCATACGGCTGCGGGATTAATTCGCGATCATAATCGCATCATCATCGACAGTGGCAGCACTACCGCCGCTTTACTGCCAGAATTATCCGGTAAAGAAGGCTTGGTGGTGATGACTAATTCTTTAAGTATTGCTGCGGCCCTGCGCGAATTGGAAAATGAGCCTACGCTATTAATGACCGGTGGCACATGGGATACCCATTCCGAGGCGTTTCAAGGACAGGTGGCCGAGCAAGTATTACGTGCCTACGACTTCGACCAATTGTTTATTGGTGCCGATGGCATCGATGTAGAGCGAGGCTCCACTACTTTTAACGAGCTGGTGGGCTTAAGTCAGGTAATGGCCGAAGTGGCGCGTGAAGTAGTGGTATTGGCCGAATCCAGCAAAATCGGCCGCAAAATTCATAACCTAGAGTTGGCATGGTCAAAAATCTCAACTTTAGTCACAGACAAACAGCTCGACCCTAAAATCGCCAAGCAAATTTCAGCTCAGGGCGTCAATGTGGTTATAGCAGAATAATTTTATCGATAAGGAATAGACTATGTGTGGAATTGTAGGAGCGGTAGCGCAACGTGATGTTGCCGATATTTTAGTAGAAGGTTTACGTCGCTTAGAGTACCGCGGCTATGATTCATCGGGCGTGGCCACCATTACCGCCGATGGCTTGCTTAGCCGAGTGCGTCGCCTTGGTAAAGTACAAGAGCTAGCCGAAGCTCTAGAGCAAACTCCCGTATTGGGTGGCACCGGTATCGCTCATACCCGTTGGGCCACTCATGGTGAACCTAGCGAGCGTAATGCCCACCCTCATGTTTCATGTGAAACCATTGCGGTAGTGCACAATGGCATCATCGAAAACCACGCCAAACTACGTGAACAGTTAATAGCTAAGGGTTATCAGTTTGAATCTGATACCGACACCGAAGTAATTGTGCACTTGGTAGAGCACAAGATAAAACATCATCAAAGCTTGGTAGAAGCGGTGCAATCGGCAGTGGCCGAATTAGAAGGCGCCTACGGCATGGTGATTGCCGATAAGCGTGACCCAGAGCGCTTAGTGGTAGCGCGTTCAGGCAGCCCATTGGTGATCGGTTATGGCGTGGGTGAAAACTTCATTGCCTCAGACCAATTAGCTTTGTTGCCAGTAACGCGTCGTTTTGCCTTTTTAGAAGAAGGTGATGTGGCCGAAGTGACCCGCCGCTCGGTAACTATTTACGATGCTACTGGCGAGCGAGTAGAGCGTGAAATTACCGAATCAACCGCCTCACATGATGCCGGTGACAAAGGTCAGTATCGTCACTACATGTTAAAAGAAACCTACGAACAGCCTATTGCTATTCAACGCACTCTAGAAGGCCGCTTGAAAAACGGTAAGGTACTAGACAGCGCCTTCGGCCCTAAGGCCGCCGAGATCTTACCTACTATTGAGCATGTGCAGATCATTGCCTGTGGTACTTCTTACAACTCTGGCATGGTAGCGCGTTACTGGTTTGAAGAGCTGGCTGGTATTCCTTGTAACGTAGAAATTGCCTCAGAGTTTCGTTACCGCAAGTCATTTACCCCTAAAAATAGCCTGTTAGTGACGCTATCGCAGAGTGGTGAAACCGCCGATACCTTAGCGGCGCTGCGTTTGGCCCAGCAGCAAGGTTATACCGCTAGCCTTACTATTTGT
>NZ_JBNKPP010000108.1:0-18765 GCF_050295395.1 Agarivorans sp. | reverse complement strand
AAAGAGAGCGAGAGCATTAACCCCGACACTGGCGAAATTAAATGGAAAGAGATGCGAAAGTTCAATGCTGACGCAAAGAAACATTTTGAAAGGGCCAAGGTTAGCGAGATAGTGGAGCTAGCCGATGGGCGTTATGGATATCCAGACCCAGAAAATCCAGATCGTATGTTCATTTATTCGCACTACATGCGCTGAGTTCTTTTGACACCAACCCACGATAGGTGTGCTCGAGCTTTAACCCCCATTAACTCATTGATTTTATTGTATTCATCGTACGTTAACCCTCTGCCGATTAAAGCGAAAAATACAATAGAATCAGTAAGATAAGAATATGGCTACACTAAACTACGTAAGTGCAGCCACAGTTTGACTTAATAGCCCGCCGCTAGCGGAGCTTTTTTATTTAAGCAATTCGGGCTTCGAGATAGTTAATAATGTCACTTGACTCGTAGAGCCACTCTACTTTGTCAGCCTGCTCAATGCGTAGGCAGGGTACTTTTCTTGAACCACCTTGACTCACTAGCTCGTCTAAATACTCTGGTTGCGCTTTAATATCTCGCAGTTCAATACTAATGCTATTACGACGCATAGCGCGGCGAACCTTTACACAAAAAGGACAAGCCGCAAGTTGATAGAGCTGTAAGCCTTGTGTTTTACGGTTAATTTCTTGCTGTTCTGCTATCGACAATCTAGGTTTCTTAGGGGCGAATATCGCATTAAAAAACAAGATAATGCGGCCTAATAGCCAACGAACCAATTTCATTCATACATCCTTAACAATAAAATCTGCCGAAGTTTACCATATATTAACTGCTGACCAACAAACTTAGAACAAGATAGTGGATAGGCCTAAGGCAAAGAACAGTACTGCGGTTAAGCGATGAATTAAGGTCATGGGGAGTTTTTCCACCCCTAGCTTGCCTAGCAATACCACCGGAACATTGGCCAGACACATACCAATAGTGGTGCCGGTAATTACCATGATTAGAGAATCATATTTGGCAGCCAGTATAACGGTAGCAACTTGGGTTTTATCACCTATCTCAGCGATAAAGAATAAGACCAAAGAAGCGAGGAAGGGTCCGTACTTGAGCATCTTGCTATCTTCTTCATCGATTTTATCGGGGATTAATACCCAAATGGCCATAGCGATAAAAGACAAACCTAATAACCAACGGAGTACTTCTGGGCTTAGCCATTGTTGAACTAAAGAGCCAAACCAAGCAGCGGCGGCGTGGTTAAGTAGGGTGGCGATAATAATGCCAAGAATAATGGGTACTGGTTTTCTAAATTTACAGGCAAGCAATAAGGCTAGCAGTTGAGTTTTATCACCAATTTCAGCAATGGCTACGGCGGTGATTGAAGTAAATAAAGCTTCCATGAGGATCTCACGTTATGAGGTGGGCCAATAACCAATGCACACAACGCCGCCCACCTCGTATTGGCGTTAATGTGCATTTGGTCTTGCCAGGCCTAATTTAAGGCTGCATTCACCATGGTGATTTGGCACCAAGTATGTTGATGAATGCCCGCTATCTGAAAGGATATTGGCGGCTACTCCCCAAAACGCGGGGCGAATATAACCAAATAAGGGCGAAATAGCAAAGGCTTTAGCCGCCAATACGCTTGGTTTTATAGGATTTTTGCTTCAACCAGCTTTCTAGTTTATCGCGCTGGTCTCCCTGAATTTCAATTACATAGTCTTTAACGCTGCCGCCTACACCGCAGAGTTTTTTCATTTCTTTAGATAGCGCTTTTAGTTCCGACTCAGTCAGCCCAAAGCCGCTTAAACAGGTCACGCCTTTACCTTTACGTCCTTTGGTTTCACGGCGGATTTTAATAAAGCCATCACTTTCAGGAATGATTTCTTGCTGTTGCTCTGGCTCGATACGACCTTGGTCGGTGGAATATACCAGCTGCGATAATTGGTCTTTCAATGACATTGTCAGTTACCTCGGTGATAAGTCGCCAAATGGTAGCGTATTTCGGCGACTGCTTTCAAAGTAAAGCGCTTAAAAAAATGTTTGTTTAAATATCAAACAGTGGTGAGTCCTTGATACAGATCAAGACTAAACAGTGACGAGTGCCGCACAATGAGTCAAATGAAAATCATTATTATTTAAGTTATGGCGCGGAGGCTTTATGTCTTTAGATGAAATAGTTGCAGGTCAACAGGCGTTGGTATTGAGCCTACAAAACCTTTCTAGAGCGAATCGTAAAAAGTTAATGTCTTTAGGCATTTTGCCCAATACTACGCTAACTATTGTCCGGCGGGCGCCACTTGGAGACCCTATTCAAATATCGGCTCCGGGGATCAGTTTGGCTTTAAGTTCTAATCAAGCTAAATCAATAGAGGTGCAGTCGCTATGAGTCAATATATGATAGCCACCGTGGGTAACCCCAATAGCGGGAAGAGTACCTTGTTTAACGCGCTAACAGGCAGTAGACAAAAAGTCGGTAACTTTAGTGGTATTACGGTTGATAAAAAGTCTGGCCATTTACAGGTGGGTGATTGGAAAGCCGAGCTGATTGACTTACCCGGTGTTTACAACATCGACCCGCAACTCGACACTAGCGCCCTTGATGAGCGCATTGCTTGTGATTTTCTACAAACTGAGCCTTTAGATTTAGTGATAAACGTGGTTGATGCCGCTTCTCTGGAGCGGAGTTTGTATTTAAGCATTCAGCTTAAAGAACTGGGTTTACCAGTGGTATTAGTGCTCAACAAGATGGATACCGCCAAGGCTAAGTTGCTGAAGATTAAAGTGAAGCAATTTAGTGAACGTTTCCATGTGCCGCTAGTTTGTTTAGCGGCCACATCCAAGGCTCAGGTGAATGATTTTAAACAAAAATTGCCGGAAATTGTGAAACAGGCGCAGCAAAGCGCTACGCTAAACCTGAACTATTCTGCAGAAATAGAAGCCTTTGCTGAGCAGTGGCAGCCGAAGCTGAATATGAACAAGGGGCAGGTGCTACGCCTCTTAGAAAGCGACCCGTGTTTGAGTCAACAACTGTCGCCCGAGCTCTTAGCAGACTTTGACCAAGCAGCGCAGCAGTTTGCTACTACCGATATAGATTTGGAACTCGCTGCCAGCCGTTATAACTTTATCTATTCTTTAACCCAGCAGTGTGTCGGGAAGAAAGGGCAGTTGCGTCGAGATTACTCCGCCATATTAGACAAAGTTTTGCTTAATCGCTGGTTAGGCATCCCCGCGTTTTTGGGGGTGATGTATGTAATGTTTATGTTCGCGATTAATGGCGGTGCGGTGTTTATCGATTTCTTCGATATTGTGGCGGGTACGATATTTGTTGATGGGGTCCAAGAGTTATTGGTTGGTATTGGCGCACCAGAGTGGCTAAGCCTGGTATTGTCTGGCGGAGTGGGGGTGGGCATTCAAACCGTTGCTACTTTTATTCCTGTGATTGCCTGCTTGTACTTGTTTTTAGCACTGTTAGAAAGCTCAGGTTATTTAGCGCGAGCCGCTTTTGTGGTGGACCGCGCGATGCAAGTGATAGGCCTACCCGGCAAAGCCTTTGTGCCGATGCTAATGGGCTTTGGTTGCACGGTACCAGCGGTAATGGCGACTCGGGTGCTGGAAAAACACCGGGAACGGGTATTAACCTCGGCGATGAGCCCATTTATGTCTTGCGGCGCTCGCTTGCCCGTTTATGCCTTGTTTGTAGCGGCCTTTTTCCCCGAGCAAGGGCAAAACATGGTGTTTGCTTTGTATCTCATTGGTATTGTTGCCGCCGTGGTTACGGGCTTACTGCTCAAATACACCTTGCTGCCCGGCAACGCTCAGGATTCAGTGCTGGAGTTACCCGACTATCAACTACCAAGCGCATTTGGGGTAATGCTGCTAACTTGGCAGAAAGTGCGCGGCTTTATTGTGGGCGCGGGTAAAACCATTGTATTAGTGGTAGCCATTTTAAGTGTGCTCAATCATATCGGCACTGGCGGCGAGCTAGATGCGCAAGGTCAGCAGCATTCTTTGCTTAGCCGCGCCAGCCAAGTGGTTACGCCGGTGTTTGCTCCAATGGGCATAGAAAAGGATAACTGGCCAGCCACCGTGGGCATTGTAACCGGCTTGTTTGCCAAAGAAGCGGTGATTGGCACTCTGAACAGCTTGTATGCGCAAGTGGGTGAAGACGAAGAGCAGTGGACCTATTTGGGACGTTTTCAGGAAGCGGGTCAAACCATTATCGATAACTTCCATGATCTGAATTACAGCGATCCATTTGGGATTGAAATCGAAAAAACCAGTGATTTAGCGACGGCTGCGGAAGCGAACAATGTGGATGTGAGTACGATGTCGCAATTGACCTTACATTTTACACCTGAGTCTGCCGTGTCTTTCATGTTATTTATTTTGCTATACATGCCATGCGCTGCGGCGATGGGAGCCTTGGTTAAAGAACTGGGGATGCGCTGGGCCAGATTAATTGCAGTTTGGTCTACACTGCTGGCTTACATTTTTGCTACAGTTTATTACCAATTGGCGACTTGGCAGCAAGCGCCTGTATCGGCGAGTATACTGTTGCTGGTGATTGCGATGATGATGTGTACTTGGGTGCTACTTCTCAAGAGAAAAAAGGCAGAGCACTATGATATTACACGCGCTTAAGCAGTATATTGAGGCAAACCCTGGAACGACACTAAACCAAGTCGCGCGGCATTTTTCAATGGACGATGATGCCACCTTAGCCATGCTACAACCTTGGGTTAAACGCCACCGTTTACGGATTGTTAAACTAGGCTCATGTTCAGGAGGCTGCGGTTGCGGTGTGAGTGAAGAGCAATGGCAGTTATTTTGGCAAAATGAGCATACTATTGGGGTGACTTGCTGAGTGTTAAACTTTCGCGAGCAAGGGCAGAACCATTGCCCTTGTTTAGCTCGCTAACTCTTGTTCAGCCCTTTCTTGGTTTGTCTGATATAAGCTCATAAAGTGCTTAATGGCAGTGGGTTTGCCAAATAGCCAGCCTTGGCCAAACTCGACCTTGAGCGAGTTTAAGAGCTGCCGCTGGGTTTCATTTTCTATCCCTTCGGCGACTACTTTTAGTTTGGATTGATGGGCGATTTCTACCATATGCGGTACTAAAGACGAGCGAATGGAACCCGACTCTAAGTCGAAGATAAAGCTTTTATCTATTTTTAGATATTGGCAGTGAAGTGTGTTGAGCTGTTTTAGGTTTGAATAGCCAGTACCAAAATCATCTATCGCTATGTCGATGTTCTGTTTGCTAAGTCGTTTAAGGTTATGCTGGGCTACTTGGCTGTCCAGTTCAGAATCTTCTGTAATCTCTATAGTTATCTTACCAGCAAAGGCTTTAACCGAAGTTAATGTGGCTAACTCTGCCACTTTATTATTTTCGATGTCACAAGGAAAAATATTAAGGCTTATTTTTAATTGGCTAAGGTCGTCGCGTTGATATGCGCTTAACTCTCCTAGGCTTTTGTTCACCATCATTAAGGTAAATGGCCAGCTTAAGTTTAGTTCGCGGATCTGAGGAATAAACTGTTCGGGAAAGAGCTCACCGTATGGGTCGTTAAAGCGGGCTAACACTTCGCCACCAATGATTTTGCCAGTGCTTAAATTTACAATCGGTTGAATATGACACTGGAAATAGCCTTTTTTGAGTCCTCGGCGAATACGCGCACTAATGGTTTTGCTTTTATTGATTAAATGGTGGCAGCTGGTGGCCGCAAAAAAACCAAAGATAAAACAACATAAAATGGCAATGAAGGTAAAAATAGGCCGGTTTTTTATCAACTGATGGTTATCGACGCTAAGCGCAATACAAATTTTAAACTGGCTATTACAGTTGTGAAAGTAATGGCTCTGCTGAGTGGTGATGCTGGCTTGCGCCGAAGAAGGGGCTCGAAAAATTCCAGGAGTGCCAGCTAAATGAATAATTTGCCCTTGGTTATGGGTTATGAGTTCCCAATGGTTTTCTCCATATTTTAGTCGCTCAAAGGTATTGTTGGGGATCACCACATTGTAGTTGCCCTTTTTCAGAATCGTACCTTTTTGTCGATGGTCAAAGATGATCAAATCTTCAGCTAGCCATACTTTAACCCCAAGTGTGGTAACAAAGTCGGGAGCGGACAGGGGGAGCGGTTGCGGTAATACCCCACCGGTTGTGGTGCAAACTAATTTTCCATCTTGGAAAAAACCAACATCCTTAATATTTTTACTGAGAAAGACCTGTTGGCGCATTTTCAGCAGAGCCTGAGCATCGCAGCGTTCTAGGTTTAAGGCCGCTAGATTATCTAGAGTGATAGCCGATTCGGTTATCACCTGCTCGCTAAGAGTGATAAGGCTATTGGCAAAACGTTGCTGACCTCGACTGACTTCGGTTGATAAACCAAGCACAAACAAGACGGCTAATAAACTGCAACTAACGAGTCCACAGAGTACAACTAAGCCTTTGCGAGAGAGGTGCTGCATTGACAAATCCTTTTATTTGAATGCTTTATTGGGTCAAGCTTAAGTCCGTTTTTATAGGCCGTTCATGCATCCTTATTGAGTCGCTTTAGGCGTGTTGTTGGCTATTTTGCATGCTCATTGATTAGACGCAGTAACAAGCTGCCATCGAGTAAGGCGCGTTTAACTAAGGCAAGGCCTCCAATAGTCGGGCTATTTTGAAAATGTGCCACAGTAATGGGTAGGTCTTGACTAAAGGAGCTCAGTGCTTGGTGCTCTACACATTGCTGAATAGTGGGCAGCAATACCGCTTCAGCGTTCATAATTTCCCCGCCTAATACAATTTTTTGCGGGTGAAACAGATTAATGCAGATGGCAATACTGTTACCCAATACCGTCGCAACTTGTTGTAATACCTGTTTACAGAGGGTATCGCCTTGATTAGCCGCTTGGCAAACGTCGTTTATGTCAAAGGGCGCGCTTAATAAACAGGGGCGGCCTTGGTTTATCAGTTTTTCGATGCGCTGGACGATGGCACTATTTGACACAATTGTCTCTAAGCAGCCCACATTTCCGCATTGACACTTTTCACCTAAAGGATCGACTTGGATGTGGCCAATTTCACCCACATCGCGATGCTGGCTCATGAATACTCGGCCATTGACTATAATCCCGGCACTGGTGCCGTTATGCACGGTAATGAGTATTGAGTCGAGACAGTCTTTAGTGGCGCCAAAATAATGCTCGGCCAAGGCTTTGGCGCGGGTATCGTTACCAATATAAGCGGGCAGGCCGAAGCGCTGCTCAATATATTGCGCCAGCGGGCAGTCACGCAGTTGGTAATGTGGTGTATATACCACAATGCCTTCACCGGGATTAACCAAACCGGATAAGGTTAGTGCCACGGCAATCAGTTTGGCGCTGCTGTCTACCTGTTGCTGAATAAACTGGTCAATTTGCGTGAGTAAATCATCAACTAGCGCTTGTTGTTCGGTTTCAGTAATCGTTTTACAACAATGCGCATGCGATATACCGCTTAAGTCGAACAGTGATATATCCATTTCACCGCGGCCTAAGCGTACCGATACAAAGTAATAGTTAGCTTGTTCGGTCATCAAAGAAATCGCTCTGCGCCCCCCAGTGGAAGCTTGTTGAGCCACTTCTTTGATTAGACCGGTGGCCAGCAGTTGCCGAGTAATTTTAGTCACGCTGGCAGGAGCCAGTTGGCTTTGTTCGGCGATTTTGACCCGGGAGATAGGCCCTTGTTGGTCTATCATCCCGTACACTGCGGCGGTATTTACTTGTTTTACTTTGTCTACGTTGACAATTAGTTTGTCGTTCATGCTAGCGTCGTTTCAAATTGAGTTAAGTGACCATCGCTAATGCTAAGTATCACATTGAAGTCCTTATCAAAGGCGGTGAGGTTAGCCCGATGGCCAGATTTAATACTGCCTAACTGTTGTTCCATAGAGATCGCTGTTGCGGGGTACAAAGAGGCCATTCTCAGGCTATCTCGTAGTGAGAAACCTACTGATTGTACGCAGTTTTTTACTGCTTCTATCATGGTTAAAGCCGAGCCGCCAAGTGTACCATCATCACCGACGCAAATCCCATCCTGTACGCTAATTTTACGCCCTACAAAATCAAAGCTGTCGATGTCTGCGCCTGCTGCTGCGGTAGCATCGGTCACTAAGCAGAGTTTTTGTTGTAATAGTCGTTGGGCTAGCCGCACGTTAGGGGCTGCGACGTGGTGGCCATCTACGATGATCCCTGCATAAAGATTGTTATCGAAAATGGCGCCCACTACACCGGGTTCTCGGCCGGTCATTGGGCTCATGGCATTAAATAAGTGAGTGGCAAAGCCAGCACCCGCGTTAATTGCTGCCGTAGCTTGCTGGTAGCTGGCGTTGGTATGGCCTAAGGATACTAATATACCGGCTTCTTTAAGGGCGCTAATGGTGGCAAGCTCGACATTTTCTGGAGCTAAAGTCACCTTGCTAATGGCATCGCTATTATCGAGTAAGAACTGTAAGCGCTGTTTGTTTAAACGGCGGATCAGTTGCTCGCTATGAATGCCTTTTTTCTCCACGCTTAAATAGGGGCCTTCGAGATGTAAGCCCAAGTTACCCGACGCTGACTGTTGTTGGTGAGCCCTAGAAATCGCTACGGCTTGTTCCATTTCTTCATCATTGGTGGTGATGAGGGTAGGCATGAAATGAGTGGTACCGCTTGCTAAGTTAGTTTGGTGCATTAGCTCTAGGTTGGCAGTGGTAAAGTCACCATTAAGCATGACTCCGCCACAACCATTTAGTTGTAAGTCAATAAAACCAGGGCACAAGGTGGCACCATTAAGGTCAATGACGTCAATTTGTGGCGATACCAGCGTATCGGCTATTACCGAGATAATGTGTTGTTTGTCGACGATGACAGAGTAGCCTGTTAACAGCTCTTTCCCATCAAAAACTACTGCATTGCTTAGGGCGTACATCATTGTATTGATCCTAAATGTTTTTAATATTTTCGGCTTCTAATTCGTGGAAGTAACGTACCGTTTTCACCTTAAGTTCCATGGTGGATGGTTCATCACATACGATCATCGCTTTGGGGTGAAGCTGCAAGGCAGATACTGTCCAAAGATGATTAACACTGCCTTCTACGGCCGCTTCAAGAGCCTGAGCTTTGTTGTGCCCGGTCACCAAAATCATAATTTCTTCGGCATCTAGCAGTGTGCCCACACCTACGGTTAGGGCCAATTTAGGCACTTCTTCAATATTGTTAAAGAAACGCGCATTCACCATGCGGGTATCTTCAGTTAGGGTTTTTACTCGCGTTCTCGATGCAAGAGAAGAGGCCGGTTCATTAAATGCAATGTGTCCATCAACACCTACGCCACCCATGAACAAATTAATCTTGCCGTATTGCTTAATTTTGGCTTCGTAACGGGCACATTCGGCTTCTAGATCTGGCGCGTTGCCATCTAACAAGTTGATATTCTCAGGCTTGATATCGATATGCGAGAAAAAGTTGTTGTGCATGAAGCTGTGGTAGCTTTCAGGGTGGTCCTTCGCAATGCCCACATACTCATCCATATTAAAGGTCACTACGTGTTCAAAACTGAGTTGGCCTTGTTGGTGTAGCTCAATTAAGTGTTGGTAAGTAGCTAGCGGGGTGCCTCCAGTAGGGCAACCCAATACAAAAGGGCGATCTTCGCTAGGCTTGAAGGACTTAATTCTCTGCGCGATATAAAGAGCTGACCAGCGTCCTACTTGGGATTTATCAGTTAATGGTATTAATCTCATGACTTTTCTCCTGTCGATTTCAGTGTAGTTTAGCAATTTAATTCTCTGCGAAAAATAAGTTTTGAATAAAATGTGATTTGAAGCCCATTTTAAAAGGTGATAAGTTGGCCGCGTCACAAAAATGAAGACCTTTATTTGCGAATAAATTTTTATTATTTACACTGCGAATTAAGTTCTTGGTGATAGTAAACGTGTGTCGGTGACATGTGTTACCAAGCTTAAGTTGACGGTATTTACTGATAGGTTGAACTTGGTTAATGGATAGCCAGTTAAAGAGGGATAATTATGTTTAGTTACTTACAAAAGATTGGTCGAGCCCTGATGGTGCCAGTTGCGGTGCTTCCCGCAGCAGCAATCCTGATGGGAATTGGTTACTGGATTGACCCCAATGGCTGGGGTGGCAACAATGCTTTAGCCGCATTTTTAATTAAGTCTGGTGCTGCCATCATCGACAATATGTCAGTACTGTTTGCGATTGGTGTGGCCTACGGTATGTCGCGTGATAAAGACGGTGCGGCAGCCCTTGCTGGTTTCATTGGTTATATGGTGATCACCACTTTGTTATCACCGGGGGCAGTTGAGCAAATTGGCTTGGTGGCGCTTAATGAATCAAGCACTTTAGCGTTCTCCAAAATCAATAACCAATTTGTAGGTATTATCAGCGGTATTATGGCGGCTGAATTGTACAATCGCTTTTACCAAGTTGAATTACACAAAGCCTTATCATTCTTTAGTGGTAAACGTTTAGTACCTATTTTGACTTCGGTAGTCGGTATTGTAGTGGCCTTTGTCATGATGTATCTATGGCCGCTTATCTTCGGTGGCTTGGTGAGCTTTGGTGAAAGCATCACAGGTATGGGTTCTATTGGCGCAGGTATTTACGCTACCTTTAACCGTCTGTTAATCCCTGTTGGCCTACACCATGCCTTAAACGCTGTATTTTGGTTTGATATGGCCGGCATTAACGATTTAGGCAAGTTCTTAAGTGTGGCTGCTGACGCAGTACCGGGCGAAACAGGCCGTTACATGGCTGGTTTCTTCCCCATTATGATGTTTGGCTTACCAGGTGCTGCCTTAGCGATTTACCACACCGCTAAAGCAGAAAACAAATCTAAAGTGGCTTCAATTATGATTGCTGCTGCTACCGCATCGTTCTTCACTGGTGTGACCGAGCCGCTAGAATTTGCCTTTATGTTTGTTGCGCCAGTGCTTTATGTTGTACACGCCCTGCTAACCGGTGTTTCAGTATTCATTGCCTCTTCAATGCATTGGATGGCGGGCTTTGGTTTCAGTGCTGGTTTGGTGGATATGGTGCTATCTTCACGCAACCCATTAGCCACTAACTGGTACATGTTGATTCCACAAGGTCTCGTGTTCTTCGCCATTTACTACTTCGTGTTTAAAACCATGATTGTAAAAATGAACCTTAAAACACCGGGCCGCGAAGATGCCACTGAAGACGAAGTTACCTTGAGTGTAGGTGGTTCACATAGCGATACCGCTGGCTTGGTATTGCAAATGCTAGGTGGCAACAGCAACTTAGTGTTGGTAGACAACTGTGCGACCCGTCTTCGCTTAGAAGTGAAAGACAGTGCTCAAGTAAATGTTGCTGAACTGAAAAAGCATGTTCCAGGGGTTATTGTTCCTAGTAAAACCGCGGTACAAGTTGTGATTGGTCCGCATGTTGAGTTTGTGGCTAACGAGTTGAAATTGTTAGCGGCAAAATAAAAGTGGCGTAGAGAGCTGCTGTTTGTTAGTACTAATTTGGCCCTCAGTTTGAGGGCCTTTTTTGTTGTTCGTCCGCGGTAAAAGGCGCTGCTCCGCTAAAAAACAATGTGCCTGTTGTTAGCTTTATTTGGCTTGTTGAATGCTTGGATTAAGCTGGGCATATTAAGCGCTGGCAACGGAATACGGCATAACGCTTCCCTCTATTGAATCTAGCGCTTGCTGAGATTTTTTAAACCAATTCGTATCAGAACAAAACAAATTCGATTACAATCAAGTGAAGCTTGAAGCCTATGAAAAACCAATAAAAACAATAGTAAACGCCTGTTTTGGCGATACATATTACTGACAATTAATGATTTTAAGCGGGGCAATCTGTTCTCAGAAGGTGATTGAAGAACGTCGCTCGTTGGCTCCGCTCAATGACTCAGTAACAAGGAATCAATTAGTTGAAAACCATAGCAAATATTGCGGAAATGGCCGGAGTCTCTAAATCTACGGTATCTCGCGTATTGAACAAACGTCCTGGCGTTAACGCTACCGTTAGAGCCAAAGTGCAAGCGCTGATTGATGAAAGTAACTTCACTGCTAATATTGCTGCGAAGAACTTAAAAGCTCGCAACTCCGACACCATTGGCATTATCGTGCCTTTGCTTACCTCGAAGTCGGTGGCGGCCATGGTGCAAGGTTTTAGTGAAGTTATTGAAACAGAAAATATGCAAACCTTGTTGATGAATGCTGGTATGCAGGTAGAGAAAACCAACAGTAATATTAAGACGCTTAATTCAAAAGGGGTCGACGGTATTATTGTGTTAATGGCTGAATATAACCAAGAGCTAATTGAAACCCTTAAACAATCTGCCGCACCGGTGGTGATTGTGGGACAAGATCTTTCGCTACACGGCCTTACTAGCGTATTTTTTGATGATTATCGTAGTGGCTTTCTCGCTGGCACTAAGCTAACGCAACTTAATTGTAGGAAATTAATGTTTATTGGCGTTCCGCAAAGCGATGTGGCGGTAGGCCGACAGCGCTTACGAGGCTTTGTTGATGCTGTCGATCTGGCAAATATTGAATGTCACTATCAAACCAACTGTGATTTTAGTCTAGAGTCTGGCTATCAGCAGGCCAAGTTGGCCCTAAATACCGGTTATCGCCCTGATGGTGTGTTTGCGGTGACAGACCGCCTAGCTGCGGGCAGCATAAAAGCGTTAAGAGAATGCGGTCTTACCGCGGGTAAAGATGTGGCGGTTATTGGGGTGGGCGACGACGAACTGTGTACCGTACTAGAGCCACCATTAGCCTCGGTACATTATGACTATGTAAACATGGGTAAAGAGGCTGCCTCGGTGCTAATTAAACAACTTCGAGACAAACCATCGGAAGCGTTAGCGTTCTCTTATCAGGGGCGCTTTGCTGAGAGAGAGTCCTATGCCTTAGCTGGACTTGCTGCGGAACAGCAACCAAAAGGGTAATGTTGGCAGCGTGGTTTCACTTATAACGCTCTGATGTAGTAACGTTTATTAGCTGTATTTCTAGCCCTGAGCGCTAGTTTTTAACGCCGCTTATGCTGCTTAATTGCCAGTGTTAGTACGCTTAACTTCTCAGTTTGTATTAGCAAATTCTCCAAAGTCAGGAAAATAGACTTTGGAGAACGAATGTTGCTCAGCGATGAGACTTAAAGGGGATGTGTAGCATTGCTTATGGCGGTTTAACCGCCATTTAACGATACTTAATCTTTTTCTGAGGTAGTGATAAAAGCCCCAACAAAAGCCACTGCGAAAGCTAGCGCGAAACCAATAAGGTAATGAATTACCGAATTATTTTGGACGATGGCAATCCCAGGGATACCGGTTAAACCTACTGCGGTCATGCCTACTTTAGCAAATACCACATAAGCACCACCTACCGCACCACCGGCTAAGCCAGCAAAAAATGGTTTTACGTAACGTAAGTTAATACCAAAAATGGCGGCTTCGGTAATACCGAATAAAGCGGATATGCCAGAAGGCATGGCCAGAGCCTTGGTTTTTACATTCTTAAATTTCAAACCAACGGCTAAACAGGCTGCCCCTTGCGCCACGTTGGCCATTGACCAAATAGGTAGCAAGAAATTCACCCCAATATTAGGGTCACCCAATAAACCCGCTTCAATCGCATGGAAGCTATGGTGAATACCGGTGATGACTATCGCTGAGTAAGTGCCGCCAAATAATAAGCCAGCCAATACTCCAACATTTTCATATAGATAAAGGAGTAGTGTAGATATACCGTCACCCAGCATGCGGCCAGCAGGACCAATCGCCACCAAGGAAATAAAGCCTGTTACCACTAGGATGATAAAGGGACTTAAAATCACATCTAGGGAGTTTGGTACCCATTTGCGAACTTGTTTCTCGACTTTACACATAAACCAAGTCGCGATCAGCATAGGGAATACAGTACCTTGGTAACCAACTAAGCCCACTTCCATGCCAAATAATTCGGTTGATTGAAAGCCGCTGGCAACGGTCCATGCATTAGTCAAAGCCGGGTGGGTTAATACTCCCCCTAAGGTCGCGCCCAAAATAGGTGTTCCACCAAATATTTTCGCACCCACAAAACCAATCAAGATCGGTAAAATGATGAAAGCTGAACTGGACACCATATCTAAAATTAAATACCAAATACTGTCGGTAGCAATCAGCTCATTGGTGCGTAGGAAGCCCAGTAGCCCCATACACAAGCCGCTGGCCACAATCGCTGGAATAATCGGTACAAATACATTGGATAGGGTACGTGCCAAAGCCTGAAAAGGGTTTTGTTTAGCACCTTGTTCTGCCACTTCTGCGGTGGACGCCTCAGTAATACCCGCTAGCTCGGCTAAGGCACTAAATACTCGATTGACGATGCCTGAGCCAATAATGATTTGGTATTGACCACTGTTGGTAAATACTCCCTTAACCAGTTCAAGTTCCTTGATTGCTGAGGTATCGGCAAGCTCGGTATCGTTAAGCACCAAGCGAAGCCGAGTTGCACAATGGGCTGCACTTGCGATGTTGGATTTGCCGCCAATCAGCTCTAGGATCTTCTTGGCTGTATCTTTTTCGGACATGTTGAATTCCTCTATTGCATATTCCATAAAAACGGTTCCTAGAGCACTAGGCTAACAGGTGGAACCGTTTGCAGTTTTGTTCGTACTAAAACAAGTACTTAAAGCGTACTCGGCCGCCGAAGTTGTTATCTTCATTTGCATCTACATTGCTTAGCTTGCTTACATAAGCACCAAGGTAGATGGAGAAATCCGGTACAATGACGTTGGCAAATTGATAAGAGCCGTAGAAGGTACTCACTTTTTTGTCTGCGCTCGCGTCATCGATGTCGTTAATGCCGTAAATATAACCAAGGCCAAACTTGTGCCATAAGAAGTTTGCACCAAAAGTGGTGTCGCTTTCTTTGAAGGCATCCATTCTGGCTGCGTTCAGGTTTACCACTAAATCATCTTGATTATAGCTGGCAGTTAAACCGTAGCCGGTACGATCAGAAATGTCGTTGCCTTCTGCGTCGATTGTGGAGTTGCTGACGAGGTTAGTTTCTAAGGCTGCGGCGATGCTAAATGCGCCTTGTTTGTAGGCCACAACGGGGCGAACAACAAAGGCATTTTTATTATTTTTAGTCAGTTCAGAACCGTGGTAGCTGTCATTAGCGAAGAAGCCACTGTTATCACCAAATAGGGTTGATACCTCTAGGTAAACAGGGCCAAATGTTTGCTTGTACATGGCTTGACCCGCGCTACCAGAGCGGCCTCGGCCTTCAAGCATGCGGTAAATATATACGCCTCCGTCAAGGTATTTTCCGTCGGCGGTGTCGCCAGAGTGGCTGACAAATACGTCTTGCCCTAAGGGGTTCATGTCGTAAGCCTCATAGCGGCCTAGGCGAAAGGTCCAGCTATCATTTTTGGCTACTTCAAACCAGACATCGTCGGTTCCTACTCCGCCGTCGGTGCCATAGGTGGGTTGGGCTAGAGCGCGTAGCATATAGTCGCCTTGTTGGCGTTCACCTAAGAACGAAACTAAAAAGCGCCCATCCTGATCCCAAGATTTATCGTTATTAAGGCTAGCCAATCCTTTTTCTTTGTCCACATAGTTAACGTTAAACTCAACGTCGCCACCGATGGTTAACTTGCCTTGTTGGCCTTCAATAGTCACTGCAGCCTGTGCTTGGCTAGCTGCGGCGAGTACAGTTGTTATAGTAATAGCAGCAAATTTGTTCATGGTTATTCCTTTCGATTAATAGTCCGTAGTTGAATCATCTATTTTGTTGGCTTAAATTAAACTGAAAACGGTTCCAGTTCATTTGCACTAAGAATAATTGCCATGACGCTTCTTTCAAGCGTAAAACTTGTCAACTGTGAGCTAAATCGTGCATTTGTTGGTCTTTTGTTGATTTTTGTGTGCCATTCGTCACATAAAGCATAAGACGGTGCTGGAACCGATTGCGATTTGTGAGACTTGGTCCTTAAAATGAACTTAATTAATGAAGTATTTTTAAAATGAGTTGGAGTGTGCATGAGTGAATCATGGCAATGGACTACTGATAAATTCACCTCTGATCCTTGGCGTCCTTGCTACCATATAGCTGCCGCCACTGGGCTGATTAACGATCCTAATGGTTTCAGTTTTCATCAGGGGCATTTCCAGTTGTTTTATCAGTGGAACCCCTTTGGTTGTGAGCATAAAAACAAACACTGGGGTCATTTTAGTAGTCGAGACTTAGTGCATTGGCAAAGTCATGCTGCCGCTTTGGCTCCCACCGATTGGTTCGATAAGGATGGCTGCTATTCAGGAACCGCGGTTAGTAATGGAGAGAACCTTGAGCTGTATTACACCGGTAATGTGCGCAATGGTGAGCAACGCCTTAGTTATCAATGTAAAGCCTTACTGCAGCCAGGCGGAAAGGTTGAAAAGCTAGGGCCGCTAACTATCGAGGGCCTAGATAACTATACTGGCCATGTTCGCGACCCCAAGTTTTTCCGTTGGGGCGAGCAATCATGGATAGTGCTTGGGGTGCAAACATTAGACCTACAGGGCGGCATTAGTCTATTGCAACAGCAAGACCAACGCTGGTGTGAACGTCATTATGTGACTAAGGACATCAATTTTGGCCATCCGCAACAAGCTTACATGTGGGAATGTCCGGATCTTCTGCAGCTAGACGACCAGTGGCTGCTATTAGCATGCCCACAAGGTATTCACTCAGACTCGGCCGAATACAATTCAACTAATTTAAGTGGGTATTTCACGGTTGATATGCATGCCGGACCAGCAGAGCTGAGCATAAGTAACGATTTTCAGTTGCTAGACTATGGCTTTGAGTTTTATGCCCCGCAAACACTGCAGCACCAAGGCGAAACGGTGCTAATAGGCTGGCTTGGTCTACCCGATGAAGCAGAGCATCCAACGGTGGCTCATAACTGGACGCAAATGCTCGGTTTACCCCGGAGTTTGAGCTGGCAAGATGGTTATTTGTTACAACAACCCATTGCTGCCATAAGAGAATTAATATCTGGACAGCAGCAACACAGTTATGGTGCTGGCAAACATAGTTTAAGTGGTATTAGCCGCAGTTGTTTACTGGAAATGGAATTGACCGCCTGTGGTGCTTTTCAATTACTGCTTCCTTGCGGTGACGCCAGCTTGAGTATTTGTGCAAACCAAGGACAATGGGTGATTGAACGGGGTGAGCTTGGTTGCGCTAATAGCGATAAAAAGCGGGTATATCAAAGTCGTAGTGAAAACCCAACTAAGTTGCAGCTATTTATTGATAGCTCCAGCTTTGAACTGTTTGTTAACGATGGTGAGGCGGTATTGTCGGGCCGTCTTTTCCCTCAACAAGCTTGGGGGCAAGCCCAGTTAGTTCTTGATGATGGTCAGGTTGCACTGACGCTGAGCCAGCTACGTAATAGTTGGATAGAGGAATAAATAATGACTTCAGTAAAAGTATGGAATTTAGGTGATGCGGTGGTTGACCTGTTGCCAGAAGAAGATGGCCTGCTGAGAATGTGTCCAGGTGGTGCTCCGGCTAATGTCGCCGTCGCTTTGGCTCGCCTAGGGGTTAGCAGCGGCTTTATTGGCCGGGTGGGCGATGACCCAATGGGGAAAATGGTGAGTCAGACTCTGGCTGACGAAGGCGTGGATATCAGTTGTTTAAGTTTTGATCCCCAGCAGCGAACCTCCACGGTATTGGTTTCTTTAGATGACGCTGGCGAACGTGAATTTACTTTTCTAGTTCAACCTAGCGCCGATCAATTCTTAGCTACTGAACACTTACCCGAATTTCAAGCAGAACAATGGCTACAGCTGAGTTCTATTGCTTTAGTGGCAGAGCGCTGTCGCGAAACCGCTATTGAAGCGGCTAAACGTTGTAGAGCTGCCGGTGGCTGGGTGTTTTTCGACCTAAACCTCAGGCCGATGCTGTGGTCTAGCCCTGAACAAATGCGTGAACAAATTCAAGCCTTTTTAGTTTACTGCGATGTAGTTAAGTTTTCTGAAGAAGAAGCGCTTTGGTTGAGTGGCTGTGCTGATTTAGCCCAAGCTAGAGACTATTTGCAAACCCAGTTAACCATTCCGTTGATCTTGTCATTAGGCGAGCAAGGCAGCCAATTGGTGTTTGCTGGGGAAACTCAAGCCGTGGCAGCCAAACCGGTAGCTAAAGTTGTGGATACTACCGGTGCCGGCGATGCCTTTGTGGGTGGAGTTTTGGCTCATTTGAGTCAGTACCGTCATTGGCAAGAGCAAAGCTTATTGTTGGAAGCTCTGGCCCTTGGTAATCAAAGCGGAGGCTTAGCGGTGGGTGAAAAAGGTGCTATGTCGGCGCTCCCCTATAAACAATAGTTCTGCTTAGCCTAACACTGAGCCGCTTGTGCTCAGTGTTGCCGTTTCCCCGACATCATCTACAAATAGCGTTCAGTATGGTTAATTTTGAAGTGTATTAACTGGCGCTAAATAAGCCTGAGTTCCCCATAAGGGCACTGTCGATAAGCTGTGTTTGTAACTACCAGAGGTTTCTTTGGTGGAGTAGGATAGGTACATTAAGGTTTGCGAATCAGCATCGTAAATTCGTCTTATCTTCAACGATTTAAACAAAATACTCTTGGATTTTTTAAACACCACTTCTCCCGATTTACTGCGGTCGATTTGGGCAATCATGGCTGGGGTGATTTCACCAGTTTGGCGGCAGGCAATCGACATATCGCTGGGGTCGGCAAAATCTCAACTCGCTTCCCCCTTGGCAATATGACAAGTAGAGCCAGGGATCAGTGGGTCATTAAGTATAC